>CAZOWB010000041.1:0-8162 GCA_964583315.1 uncultured Candidatus Bathyarchaeia archaeon
ACAATTCTTTACATCTCTTTATATTTTCTCATTTTCCTAAAAATTAAAGATTAAAAGGACTGGGGAATTCTTCTTTATATAATCATTTGATTATCACCTTAGTTAAATGGTGATTAAAATGAGCGGAGGAGGGTTGATTTCCAAAGAAGAAACAGCCTTGATTATTATTGATGTTCAAGAGAAGCTTTTTCCATTAATATCCGATAAAGAAAAAACTCTCAAGAATATACAAAAACTTATACAATTTGCCAAAATAGTTAATATGCCAATTATTCTAACCGAGCAATACCCTAAGGGTTTGGGTCCAACAATTCCGGAGATTAAAGAGTTAGTTCCCAACATTCAGCCAATAAAGAAGCTCGAGTTTAGTTGCTTTGGCTCAGAAAAATTTAGACTTATCCTGAGGGAATTAAATGTTAAAACCCTCATAGTTGCTGGGATAGAGACTCATATCTGTGTTATTCAGACATCTATTGAGGGCGTAGAGAATGGCTATAGGGTATGCGTAGTTGCTGATGCAACCTCATCAAGAAAAATGGAGGACAAGAATATAGCCATTAAAAGAATGATGCAGAATAATGTTGTGGTGGTTTCGACAGAGATGCTCATATATGAATTGTTGAAAAAGGCTGGAACGCAGGAATTTAAAGAGGCGCTGAAACTAATAAAATCCTGATATCCGCTCACCAATGCAAGTGATTAAAATTAACTATATATGTATGTTAATACTTGTTTTAATTGTGCGGATGGAGTCCCAGAACTAGAATGGTTAAGGGTTTATTAAAAGTTGTTGTTTACGCCTTATCTGCGCTTCTACTATTCTTAGGTGCAGTTTTCATGATGTCATTCAATCTTGGAATCCTCTACTTTTTCGTTGGGCTAATATTTACATCTATAGCCATAATATTGTTAGTGTTTAGTCGCGAAAGAAAACCAATAGAGATTAGACAAACAATATCGATTGGTGGTCCTATAAAAGTTAAGGAAGTGCGCTGTCCAGTTTGTGGGGCAGTAATAGACGTAACGAAAGTTAGAGTTGTATCTGGAAAACCGATAGTTACCTGCGATTATTGTGGGAACAATTTCGAATTAACTGAGGAACCATTATGGTAGTAAGAGTAAATGGTAGGAAAATGATAAAGCATTACGCTAACATTTCAATTCTTACTTTACTTCTGCTCCTATTCATTATTGTAAATGTCACTCCAACATCTAGGAGCCAAATCACATATAGAATTGATAAGGAATGGGTAGAGATATGGGTGAACGAAGACGGGTCAATCGACATACTATATAACATAACAATAACATATACTTCCGGCTTTCCAGAAGGCATAGTTACAATAGGAATGCCTAAAAGGGACTTCGAAATCCAATATGTTCAAGATGAAGAAGGCAGAAACCTAGGATATCAACCCTTTTCAGAAGACGGATTCTACGGTGTTGATGTACAACTTAATAAGCCAATAAAACTGAATAAACAGTACACTGTGATTGTTTATGCCATAATTCCGGAAATGATCTACAAGGATGAGACAAATCCGGGAAATGTAGGACTAAAATTTTACCCATCAACATTTGACACCGCAGAAGCCCCTATAGGTAATATTAGGGTTGCGATAGCACTTCCCAAAGAAGTAAAAGAGGGCGAGGTTAAATACCTAGAAGGACGAAAATTCGATGAAGTTTATAGAAACGAAGAGAATCTTCTCGTTTACTGGGAGGCGAATAACTGGCCAGCTTATGAAGAGTTTTGGGTCGGTGTTTCCTTTCCAGAAAAATATGTTAATTTAGGCCCAGATGTGTGGCATTATATTCTGATTGGTATTTCAGTAGCTGTTTTCTTCATCGCCATGGTAATTGTTGTGGTAGTGGCTTATAGAAGGCTTAGAAAAGACGAATATGAGAAGCCCAGAATAGCGATCGAAGCCCTAGGTCCAGCTCGCGGTCTAACAGCTGTCGAAGCGGCAGTTGTTCTAGACCTAAAGCCTGTGAAGGTTTTAACAATGATTCTCTTTAGTCTATTGCTTAAGAAGGCTGTTGTAATTTTATCAACAGATCCCGTCGTTAAGCTTAAAAAACTAATAGAAGGAGAAGAAAACAAGCCTATAAATCTCAGATATTACGAAATTGATTTTCTACACGCTATAAAATCGGATGGAAGCCTAGATGATGAATTACTTGCGAAAACTTATCTGAATCTCCAGGATACAGTAAATTTCAAGATAAGGGGATTCTCAAGAATAGACACAGTAAATTATTATAGGGCTATTGTCAGTAGGGCTTGGCAACAGGTAATTCAAGCGGACACGCCTGAACTTAAATGTAAAGCTCTAGAAGAAAATATGGAGTGGCTTTTAGCGGATGAAGAGTTTGAAGAAAGGCTTAAAGTAGCTTTTCCACCAGACATCATAATTTATCCTAGACCTGATTGGTGGTGGTATTGGCACTGGCCTACGCCGCCAACTCAACCCCGTGGAGGCGGGGGGAAACCAGCATCTATACCGGGTCAAGACTTCGCAAATAACATAGTTTTAGCTTTACAGAAAACCGCAAACAATATTGTCTCTAATGTGCAGGAACTTGCAAATCGTCTCGTCCCATCTCAAAAATCCCAAGCTAAACAGAGATCTCTCAGGTTTCCTAGTTGCGTTTGTGCATGTGCTAGTTGCGCTTGCGCTTGTGCATGTGTTAGCTGCGCATGTGCATGTGCACATGGAGGTGCCAGATAAATGGTTAGATTTAACCTTAAGAAGATTATTTCCAGGGGGCTTAAGCTTCCCTTATATCATCTAAGAGTTCATGATGATGAACATAAAGGTTTGAGGCTTCATTTAAGGCTTGAAAAGGATGGTAGCGGCGTGTTAATCATTAATGCTTCTAGAGTTCTTTTCCTGAATAAAACGGCAGCTGAGTACGTTTCATCATTTATTAAGGGTGATAGTGAGGACGAAACCGTAAAGAAGATTGTTAAACGCTATAAAATTGATGCTGAAACGGCTCGGAGAGATTACCGTGAAGTTCTTTATGTGATAAACACTTTTGTTAATACCCCTGATGTATGTCCAGTTTCCTATCTTGGCGTTGAGAAGCTGGAGCCTTTCCAAAAGGAGTTAAGTGCGCCCTATCGTATGGATTTGGCAATAACTTACAGATGCAACAATAGGTGCATACACTGTTATACTGGAGGCCCAAGAGAAACAAGGGAGCTAAAAACCAAAGAATGGTTTAAGGTTATGGATAAAATCTTTAGGTTAGGGATTCCACATATTGTCTTTACTGGCGGAGAGCCGACATTAAGAGACGATCTACCCGAGCTTATTGCTTATGCTGAAAGGATCGGACTCATATGCGGTTTAGTTACGAATGGACGCAGACTTAAGGATGAGGATTACTTCCAAAAACTTGTTGACGCAGGCCTAGATCATATTCAGATAACCCTCGAATCACATAACCCACAAATTCATGACAAGATAACTGGCGTTACGGGAAGCTGGGAGGAAACAATTGAAGGATTAAAGAATGCTATTGAGTCACCCATTTATACTCTAACGAACACGACCCTAAACAGGTACAATGTTAATGGGATTCTGGATACAATAGACTTTATTCATAGTCTCGGGCTTAAGCAATTTGCATGTAATAGCCTAATATATTCTGGAAAAGCCGCGGAGCCCAAGGTTATTAGGGAATTTGCGATTAAAGAATCCGATCTGGAACCCATACTAATTAAAATTAGGGATCACGCCCGGAAGCTTGGGATGGAATTCATATGGTACACGCCGACAGAATACTGTGTTTTAAATCCTTTGAAGCTTGATCTTGGAATAAAAACTTGTAGTGCATGCCGCATAAGTATGTGCATAGAACCTGATGGGACGGTTATACCATGCCAAAGCTACTTCTCGCCTTTAGGAAATATGCTGAAAGATAAATGGGAGAAAATTTGGTGGAATCCACTATGTCTAGAGATAAGATCGAGGAAATATGTTCCAGAGAAATGCTATGAGTGCCCAACCCTGAATGTTTGCGGTGGGGGATGCCCATTAAAAATTAAATACGAGACGTATATTTGTAGTGGCATACCATAAGCCGTAAACCATTTCAATCATTCTTTGAAACAAGTCCAGTAACTGCTCAATATTTCTTTTAATCCATTAACGATCCTCACTACTCTCTCCTTGCTTTGTCGAGGATTTGCCAGCGCAGGATAATGATCCTCAATCTCCGCCTCAGCTATGTTTAGGTCAGCTATACCGGCTATAAGCGCATACCAACAATATGGCAATACAAGCGTATTATATCCGCTGGCAACAAAAAGCATAGCTTTTCCATCGCAAACTCTATCAGAGACCTGACTGATTAATCGCGCTATTTTAAAAAAGCCTTTAGCTGTTAAGCCCAAGCTTCCTAAATGATCCGCAAAATGCGCATCGCTCCCGCCGTTCGCCAATATTATGTCCGGCTTAAATTCTTTAGCAAGCGGCGGAAATATTTCATTTAATGCATACAGGTATGCCTCTTCACCTGCCCTCATCGGCAATGGAACATTAACATTGTAGCCTTTTCCTTCACCCTTACCTATTTCGTTGATGAACCCGCGTCCCGGATAAATTGTCATTGGATCCTGATGGAATGAAATGACCAATACTGTTGGATCTGAGTAGTATATGTCGCTTGTTCCATTTCCTGCATGAACATCGTAATCAAGGACTAGAAACTTTTTGAGGTTAAATTTTTCTCTGAGGTGCTCAATCAATATCGCTATATCATTAAATAGACAGAAGCCTCCGCCATAATTTCTACCAGCATGGTGGAAGCCCCCGCCCAGAGCTACCGCCCTCTCGAACTCTCCGGTAACCACGGCTTCCCCAGCTCTAAGAACCCCACCAATAATATACATTAACGCCTCTAAGATGCTCTTTGAGGTTGGCGTATCTATATCGTACGGCTCTCCCCTTTCAGCTAAACTGAAAATATGATTGACGTAATCTTTGGTGTGAACCTTTAACAGATCTTCCTTCCTAGCGGGTTTAGGCGTAATTAATTTTATATTTGGCAGATTGAATAGACCTTTCTCCTCAAAATACTTCTTAGCTTTTATGAACCTATCCCCTCTAAAAGGGTGATTGACACCCAAATCATATTGAACGAACTTATCATGATACGTTATGCATGTTTTTCTAGGGGGCAAAATTCCATTCGCCCCATACAACTAAATAAAAATATGGGTTTAATAAGAAAAGATTTTCTCTCATCCTACTCCGATTTCTTCTCTTCCTTCACTTCTAATCTTTGATGCGGCTATAACATCATCTATTCTCAGAATCATTGTTGCAGCGTCAACAGCCGATTTTATCGCATGCTCCTTAACTAGCAGTGGCTCTATAACACCCATCTTATACATGTCAACAATCTTACCGGAGAAAACGTCAACGCCCAAGAAGCGTCCATCAGTTTTTTCATGCCCAGCCTTTAGGCTGACGAGTATGTCAATAGGCTCTAGTCCAGCATTTTCGGCAAGGATTTTAGGTATAGACTCAATAGCCTCAGCAAATGCTTCTAGGGCAAGCTGCTCCCTACCACCAATCTTGGGCACATAGATTCTAAGTTCTTTTGCTATTTCCGCCTCAACAGCGCCTCCACCCGCTACAATGAGATTTTTTCTGACAACATCTGATAAAACCATAAGTGCATCTCTGAGAGCCCTCTCAGCTTCATTAGCCATTCTTTCCAGTCCAGCGCGCACTAGAATTGCTACAGCCTTTGGATCCCTGCATCCTTCAACGAAAACTATTTTTTCGTCACCTATCTTTCGTTCCTCAACAAGCCTCGCATAGCCTAGATCCTTTTCGGTTAAATCTTCTAGATTGGTGACTATTCTGCCGCCTGTAGCCTTAGCCAGTTTCTCCATATCTGACTCCTTAGCTCTTCTAACCGCTAATATTCCCTCTTTAGCTAGAAAGAACTGAGCCATATCGTCGATGCCCTTCTGGCAGATGACAACATTAGCGCCGGCGGAGGCAATCTTAGAGATCATATTTTTAAGAATTTTGTTTTCTTGATCTAGAAAAGCCTTCATCTGATGGGGAGTCTTCATTCTTATTTCAGCGTTAAATTCCGTTTTTTCGACCTCTAATGGGCACTTAAGGAGAGCTATTCTAGCGTTTTCGACGCGTTTTGGCATACCGGCGTGAACAACTTCCTTATCAAGAACAACACCTTTAACAAGCTCTGTTTCAAGCAGGCTCTTCCCAGTTTTCTTAATGATTTGGATATCATTTACGTCTGCAACTAAAGTTTTTCCTCTCTTCTCAATTATTTGTTTAATTGCCTCAACAGCTATTTCAGCCAGATGTTCCCTAGCGGCTCCTACAATCTTGCTTCTCATCGATGTTATAGCTAGCTGCTTTAGGATCTCATTATTTTCCAAGCTTATTGGAACCGAGACCTTATTTAGGATTTCAAGAGTTTTTTGCATCGCCCTTCTATATCCACCGATAATTATTGAAGGATGAACATTCTGATCAAGTAATTCTTCAGCCTTTCTAAGCAGTTCTCCAACAAGAATCACAGCGGTTGTTGTTCCGTCACCAACCATTTTATCCTGGGTTTTAGCAACCTCAACAACTATCTTTGCAGCTGGATGCTCAACTTCTATTTCGCCGAGAATAGTTGCGCCATCATTAGTTATTGTAACGTCTCCCAAGCTATCAATGAGCATTTTATCCATGCCACGTGGACCAAGAGTACTCTTAATGGTTTCAGCAACGATTCTAGCCGCTACAATATTATTCCTCTGCGCGTCTCTTCCTCTACTTCTTGAGGATCCCTCCTTTAGAATTAGAATTGGTTGACCACTACGTGTCCGAGCTAGATATGCCAAACTTAAATTCCTCCGCTTAACTAATTTGGGCGCGAATACCAGAAGAAACATACCGAGAATATAAAAACATTACTGGAATTAGGTAACATCCTCTCATTTTTTCAACGATTAAATTTTGTCAGTTAAATGGAAACCGTCAATTTCATTAATAAAATTACATCACTAATAATTAACTGACAAAATTTACGTAAAAAGAGCATATATCTTTACGGATATACTCTATTTATTAATCTTGGGAATGCTATAGCATCTCTTATGTGATCAAGTTTACATATCCATGCCACTGTTCTTTCTACACCAAGTCCGAAACCGGCGTGGGGAATTGATCCATAACGTCTTAAGTCTACATACCATTTATAATCTTCAGGGTTCAGATTGTTCTCCTCTATTCTTTTCAGCAGCTCATCTAAGTCATCTATTCTTTGGCCTCCGCCAGTTATTTCGCCATACCCCTCCGGTGCAAGTAGGTCAGCGGATAATGTTACTTCCGGTCTTTTTGGATCAGGCTTATGATAGAAGGCTTTAGCTGTTCTTGGGTAATGGGTTATAAAGAATGGTTTGTCAAACTTTAGAGTTAGATGTTTCTCCTCAACCCATCCGAGATCTTCTCCCCACTCAAATTTTATTCCGTCTCTGTTAAGTATTTCAACGACCTCATCGTATGTAATCCTCGGGAAAGGAGGTTCGATATTTAATAGATCTTTAGGAGGTCTTCCTAAAGCCTCTAAGTTTCTGGCAGTTGTTGGATCTTCGCCTAAGCTATGTAGTATGTGGGTTAGTAGTTTTTCCTCGATTTTCATTATACCATCTAAATCGCACCATGGGACTTCAACTTCAAGATGCCAGAATTCCGTTAAGTGCCGTCTAGTTCGGGATTTTTCGGCTCTGAATGATGGGGCAATAGTATAGATTTTCCCAAGGCTAGCTATGGCAGCTTCAGCATACAATTGCCAGCTCTGAGTTAGATAGGCTTCTCTATCAAAGTATTTTACGGCGAAAAGTGTTGCGCCGCCTTCACATGCGGCGGTTATGAGTATGGGCGCATGGAATTCCGTGAAGCCATTCTCATCTAGCCATTCTCTAGCTGCTTTGAGTAGCCTAGATCTTATTTGGAGAATTCTCTGCATTTTTTGGCTTCTAATCCATAGATGTCTATTATCAAGAAGAAAGTCGGGTCCGTGATACTTTTTTGCTATTGGGAAGCCTTCTTCGGCTTGATGAATAACCTTTAAGCCGGATGCTTGTATTTCATATCCTCCCGGGGCTCTTCGGTCTT
>CAZOWB010000042.1:0-8113 GCA_964583315.1 uncultured Candidatus Bathyarchaeia archaeon
TATATCATAATTAATTACGCCGATGCTCATGGTTCTAGGCGCGTTGGTTTCGGGGGGAATGAAAATGTATGCTGTGAAAACTAGCCATAGAAGCGGCCATACTATCATCCAGAAAATTGCTGTCTTATCTCTAAATAGCTCTTTTAAATCCTTGATTATGAAGGCTTTAATTGCGTTGATTCTCAATTTTCACTAATCCTCCTACCAGTCAATCGTAAGAAAACGTCTTCAAGGGTGGGCTTAGTGATTCTTATGGATGTGAGCTTGATTCCCGCCCTAAAAAGCTCGAAAGCTACCGAAGAGAGAGTGATATCTGAATTTTCAGTATAAATCTTAAGGAAACCTTCCTTAGCTATCATGTCTTTTATATCTAATTGATTCTTTAGGGTTTCCAAAGCTTTATGATGGCTTTCAGGTTCAGCGAGCTCTACGCTTATTACGGCTTTAGGCGCATAGGTTCTCTTTAAGTCATCAGGTTTTCCTTCAGCAATTATTCTCCCAGAATTCATTATGGCTACTCTATCTGAGAGGGCTTCAGCCTCTTCCATGTAATGTGTTGAGATTATAATTGTTCTGTTTGAGTCTCTAATTTCATTTAGAAGTTGCCAAATATCCCTTCTTATTTTGGGGTCTAGGCCAGTTGTAGGCTCATCGAGTATAAGCAGCTTTGGATCATTTATTAACGCCGCGGCGAGATTAAGTCTCTTCTTCATTCCTCCAGAATAAGTTTTCACGGGTTTATTAGCGTACTCCTCCAAACCCACCTTCTTTATAAGGCGTTTAGATTTTTCCTTCGCGGTTTTCCCGGTTATTCCATATAGGTTAGAGTAAAACATTAGGTTTTCGAGGCCTGTTAAATCTTCATACAAGGCTGGATCTTGGGGGCAATAATTGATTTTAAATTTAATTTCCGTACTTTTATTATTCTTACCTAATATTTCGATTGTTCCTTCATCTGGCTCTATGATTCCGGCAATCATGGAGATTAAAGTTGACTTTCCAGCCCCATTTGGTCCAAGAAGCCCATAAACTTCGCCAAATTCGACGTCAAAACTTACTTTGTTTACCGCTATTTTATTTCCGAATCTTTTTGTGAGTCCTCTTACTTTGACAGCCTTCTTCATTACAATTACCTAGAGTTAAGTATTACTTAAGGGAAATTAATTTATTGTATATAAAGAGTTTGGAAGATCTCTTATTTCTTAAAGAGGGATGGCGTCAACCTTTACCTTTATATTGTCTATTTTCTATATTTGCCATGCTTAACGGATGGTTGGATAGCTATTAAGAGGATGGATTTGATTTGAAGGAAGAATACTTGTTTATGCTTTTTCTATTGTTCTTTTGGTTAGTGATTTATATACTAAATAAGATTCTGCCGCTGAAGAAGTATGGTTTAGATGTTAAGCCGTTCTTCATTAAGTATGAATCTGAGAGGTTTAGGAGGTTTCTCTATAAGTATTCGGGTAAATGGAAAATTTTATGGAAGTTTTTCTCATATATAAGCATCTTTTTAGGTTTTGGGCTCATGATTTTTTCCATAATATTTCTACTTGGAAATCTTGCCAAAATGTTTTTTCTGGGAGGACAGGGAACAACCGTTGTACCCGTGATTCCCGGTTTGACGCTTAGCTTATATTGGCTGCCATACTTTCTGGTAGCCATCATAATAGCGGTTTTCATTCATGAAGCTGCTCATGGCATAGTAGCTTTGATTGAGGGCATACATATAAGGTCTGCTGGAGCATTTGTATTAGCTGTTTTCCCCGGCGGTTTTGTTGAAATTGACGAAATGGAGCTGAAAAGACTTCCATATGCATCGAGGATTAGGATTTTTTCAGCTGGGGCGGCTTCGAATATTTTAGGTGGGCTTCTAGTCTTTCTTGTTGCGTCATGTCTTTTTACTCAGGTGTCTTCCGGCATAGTTGTGCTTAATGTCTTGGATGGTGGCCCCCTTGATCTCGCCGGAGTTAGGAGGTGGGATGTGATATATGCTTTGAATGGGACGCCTATACGTACGCTTCAGGATTTGGTTGCCTTTATGGCTGACGTTAAGCCTGGTGAGAGATTGATAGTTTCTACGAGTAGGGGGAATGTTACTATAGTGACTGCTCCGAGTCCGGAGAATGCAAGTAGAGCCATAATTGGAATAGCATTTCCCTTGTTACCTTATTATCCAAGTCGGCTTGGTTTAGGCTTTTTCTGGGATGTGCAGATTTATCTTACTTTGAATTGGCTGTTTGTAGTGCTTGCTAGTGTCGCAATTTTCAATATGCTTCCGATACCATTGCTGGATGGTGACAGATTTATTCAGTGTTTGCTTGAAAAATTTGCTGAGAGGGGAGAGTTAGTGAAAAAGCTTTTTAATGTTCTCTCGCTATTTTTGATAGTTGTTAATATGGCTCTTAGCCTCTAGAAGGGCTTGAATCCATCTCGATTATATTTTTTTCGGCGGGGATTAAGAGAATAAATGTTGATGTTTACGCTTCATCCTCCTATTTTTCTATATTTTCTGTGAATTGTTTTATTTTTTGCAATGTTTTGTCGAATTCTGTTTTTGTTGTCTGTTTTGGTTCATACCATAAGTTTAGTCCGTCATTTTCTCGTCTTGGAACAAGATGTATGTGAAAGTGGAATACGTCTTGTTGGGCTTCTTTGCCGCTGGCATGGAGAATGTTAACGGCGTTTACTTGTAGGGCTTTTTTGTAGATTTTAGCGATTTTCTTGGCTACCACTATTATTCTTTTGAGTTCCTTATCGGGTATTGTGTAGATTGTTTCGTAATGTTTCTTGGGGATGATTAGCGTATGACCTTCGCTGGCTGGATTGATGTCGAGAAATGCCTTGACTAAATTATCTTCATAAATCGTCCATGAGGGATCGATTCCTTTAACTATTCTGCAGAAGACGCAGTCTTCTCTCATGGGATATCGTCTCGTATTTTTAGTTTTCATGTTTATCTAAGCGTGTTCATCGGCTTGCTTTTTATTGGGGTTTTGATTCTATTTAGGGTTTAAAGAGGTTCTTGGCGTTTTTTGAGAGGAGATGTTCGGCTATTTCTTTGGCTAGGCTTTCAGTGTAAAATTCTTTTTTAACCATTTGTTCTAGGGCTTCTTTGGTTATTTTGCGTGTTAGGGCTGCTTTACCATATATCCATTCTAGCACGTATGCGTCGCTGAAGAAGCCGCATATTTTGCCCATTGGTAGGAGCTGTATTCTTTCAAGTAGGTGTTGGGTTATGCTTTCGGGGAAGAAGCAGTACCACCAGTATCCGGTTAAATAGACGTTTGGGTAGTTTTTGGCTATTATTGTGAGCTCGTGAGACTGGAATCTATAGGCTGATATTAGGTGGAAGTCAACGTCGTTATATTGGTGGAAGAAGCGGCATAAGTTTTGGAGTCCTCTCTGTTTGAAGCATATTGCTAGGTCTGGGGGTGAAGATCCGGGTAGATCTCTAGATACTCCAACCATTATTTGTATTGGAAGCTTATATTCGCGGCACAAATCTAGGGTTATGGAGAGGGCTCCTGACCTTAAATTTGCTCTTTCGGCTCCGGATAGGGGTTTGCCAGCATAGAGTTTTCTATAGGCTTCTTCAACTAGGATTCTGTGTGTGGGCTTATAAATTTCGAAGCTTTGGATTGAGAGGGCTGCTGTTACGCTTGATTCTTTAAAGGTTTTGAATCTTTCTGCTAGGAGATCTCTGAATTTTTTGGGGTTAGAAGCGTTTTCTCCAGTTATTTCCTCTAGGTTCTTGATTGATTCTTTGGATAATCCGCCTACGAGTGAATCTAATCTTAATGAGGCTACGTAGAGGTTTTTATCGAACTCCGGTTTGGATTCTATCAGCGGATCAATCGTTAGGAATATCTTCTCTATTTTTGTCTTATCTCTAACTTTGTCAGCCCATTTTCTATCTGAAAACTTGGAGACTATGATTTCTTTTAGTTTTTGCCAGTTGTCTGGTTTTGGCTCTTCATTAAATTCGTATAGGTCGGATAGTATTTTTTTGAGGCACCAGTAGGTGGTTGTGTTTCTGATGAGCTTAAAATATTTTATGAGTTTTTCTAGGGGGTCTTCGTTTTTAGATATGATTTCCTCGACTGGTATGCCTAGGCTTCTGATTTCGGTTGCTATGTAGTGGTATAGCATTATTTGTTGGGGGTTTTTGGCGGTTGGGTTTCTGAAGTCTATGTGGGTGTGGACGTCCACTAGGGGGATTTCGTTAATATATTCTTCTAGGCTCATGTTTATCTATTATCCTCATGAACTTAATTTAATTTTCTTAAAATTTGTGGAGAGGGGATAACTAAGATTTTTCTTGTTCTCGCAGATCAAAGTTTTAAGCCATATATCGTGGAGGCGAGTAAATTCCAGTAGAATATGTTTGTGGTGTTAATTTAAGAATTATAATTATATATTTGGGGGTGGTTATGTTTAGTTGGTGAAGGTGGGTTTCGCTGAGCAGGAAAGAAGAGAGAAAGCGTTTGCTTAGGAGATCGAGAGATTTTCTTGAAACTGCTGAATATCAGATGAGTAGGGTTTTTATGATCTTGCGGCTTTTAGTTTGGAACAGACTTTGCAGCTTTTAAGTTGAGTGTTTCAAGTGATAGTTGGGTTTTATCTTGGGGCGCTTTATTTTAATGGTAGAGGCTTTCAGGTTTGATTCGTGTTAGGCCTGGCACTTTATCGTATGCTTTGTCAAAGGAGATTATTTTTCGGTCTAGATTTAGGGCTGTTGCTGCGTAATGAGAGTCGAAGAATGTTAGGTTTAGTGTTTGTCTTAGGTATACGCTTGCAACGGCTATGTCTGGTGTTAGTGGGATGTATTTTACGTTGGGTAGGGCTGCTACAGCTGCTAGGTGTTTTAGGAGTTTATGTTCCATTTTTTCGCTTCTGTACATCAGTTCCATTTCGATTAGGCTTACGCTTGAGATTTACACTTCTATTTGTCCTTTTTGTAGCTTTTGGAAGATTCTTTCGGCGATTTGATGGTTTGGGTCATATTCGTTTAGATATGCGAATATTATATCGTTTTCAAGCAACGGCATCGGTTGTTAGCTCCTTTCTTTTTTCGCTTCTTTTTGGGCGATTTGCTCCGCTTGTTCTCTTAGTTTCCTGAAGGTTTTTTTGGTGTTGAATGCACCGTGGAGGATTTGGAGCGGGTTAGATGGTAGCGGAATTATTTTAAGGTGATCTCCAGCGTTTATTAGGAGTATTTTTTCTCCTATATTAAGGGAGTCTCGGATTCTTTTGGGGAGTGTTAGTCTTCCTTTCTTGTCGATCTCTAAGATGCTCATTTTTCCACCTAAAAGGTGTTTTTGTAATTGTGGGATTTAAATTTTATTAGAGTTTGAGTGGGAATATCGGCGGATTTGTTTTTATAGTCCAAGATTTTTGTTAGGTATTTGTGGTGTTTTTTGCCCATTATTTGCTGGATTAGTTGCATGTCTTCTTTGTTTAGGGTTTTTAGGGTTCTTATGGATGCTATGTAGGTTATGGCTCCGAGTAGGATGTATATTGGTGTTAGGGTTGGGTTGTAGGTGAGGGCTTGGAGGATTATTATTGTTGATGCCATTATGATTGAGGATGTTATAGATTTTAGGAGGGTTTTTCTTTCGATTTCCACTTTTATGATTTTGGATATGAAGTAGAGGGTTAGTAGGAAGTTTGTTAGGAGGGATGTGCCTCTCATTATTGCTAGTCCTGTTAGGTTTAGGGTTTGGAGGAGTGGGAGGAGAGTTAGGCTTGAGGCTATTGGGACGAAGCTGAGTAGGAGTATTGTTTTTGTTTTTTCGTAGATGAGGAGTAGGTTGCTGAAGGCTGGTGATAGGCCGTAGATTACGCCGAAGAGTGAGAGTATGGCTAGTATTTGCCAGCCTTGCTCGTATTGTTTTCCTGCGAATAGCGTTATTATTGGTTTGGCGGTTGCCGCCAAGCCTATGGTTAGGGGGAACATTATTAGCATTGTGTATCGGCTTGCTCTTTTTATGCTGGATGAGATTGCTTTGTGGTCTTTTCTTCCGTAGGCCATTCCGTAGTATGGGAGTAGGGCTGAGCCTAGGGAGGTTGCGATTGACGTGAGCACGGTGAAGGCTGTGTAGGCGATGTTGTATATTCCTAGGTCTGATAGGGGTAGGAATGTAAGTATTATAGCTCTGTCATACCATGTGTATAGGAAGGTGACTATGGAGGCTAGGTAGATTGGCCAGGAGAATGTTAGGAGTTTTGGAAGATACTTTATGGAGTTGCGGAGTAGATGCTTTTTGGGGGTGATTAATTTTATGGTTGATAGGGAGAACATAAGTAGGAGGGTGATGTCGCTTAGAATCCAGCCGTAGATTACGCCGTTTAGTCCTAGTTTTCCTGTTAGGAAGGCTAGGATTGAGAGCCATCGGATTGCTGTGGATAGGGTTCGGTAGATGGCTATGTTCTTGAGTTTTCCGGAGCCCCATAGGGTACTGTTCAGTAGGGGTGAAATTGAGAGTAGGATGGAGTCTAGGGCTAGGAGTCTGATTGTGTTTGAGTAGGTGGGGGTTTTGAATAGGAGGAGGGAGATTTCTGTGGGGAATAGGGTTAAGATTGAGGCTATTAGTATGCATGGGGGAATTCTGAGGGATATTGCTGAGAGAACGTGGGTTGATATGTCTTCGTTTCTCCCCTTTAGCTCTGATACAAATTTTGCTAGGGATACATTTAATCCGAGGCTTGAGACCAGCTGGATAAGTGAGGCTAAAAATGTTAGGCCGGCTATCACTCCCATTTCTTCCCGTGTTATTAGGCGTGCCATTAGGGCGAGGCCTAAGGCGCCTATAGCTGTTGATAGGATGTTCTGGGCTGTTAGGTATATTGAGCCTACGGCTACTTTGGCTGCGGTTAACCTGGGCTCCTCGGCCAATGGCTTCCCATCCTAGATATCTTTTGGAAGGAAATGATTAGCGGAGCAGGCTACGTTAATTCCTTCTTTCTCTGGTGATATTTACTTGTTTTCTCTCCTAGTAGAAGCTGGTTTACACTTGGTGTATTTTGCTGGAGCTGTTTAGAGTGCATCGATTTGGCATATAAATGATATTTTTCTATAAAAGAGTTTATGATTTTATTTATACTTAGTTTGGTTTTCTGTTTTTACGTCTTTTTTTGACGGGGTGGGTAGTTTACTCTGTTAGTTTTAGACCGAATTCTTTTAATCTTTTGAAGTGTTTATCTCTTGTTTTTAGTGTCATGTTTTTTGATATGGCTGTTGCGGCTATGAGTAGGTCGGCGTCTGGTATTGATATTCCGTTTCTCTTGAGTTTTCGGTAGAGGTTGCAGTAGGTTTCGATGGTTTTGTTGTTTAGGTTTTCTATGTTGAAGCTTTTTTCGAGCAGTTTCTTGACTTTGGGTCTCTTTTTATCTTCGAGTCCTCTTAGGATTTCTATTAGTGTTATGATGGAGATTGCTCCTATTTCATGTTTTTTCTTTCTGAGTAGCTCTATGATTGCATCTGTGTCAAGTAGCTTCATCTGAGGGTAAAGACCTCCCTGAATTCTCTGCTGGATTCGATTATGGATTTGAGGTCTTCCTCTGTTAGGATTTCCGTTAGTTCCTTGAATGCTTTTTCGCTTCTCATTCTGTTGGCTTCTATGTATAGGTTGAGGAGGAATTTGCCCCACTCCTCGTCTCCCTTAGCTTTTTCAAGGGTCTCTTTAACTTCGACTGGAACGGATATGGTTACGTACTTTCTTGATTTCATCACTATGTAACTATATAGTTGTATGCATATTAACCTTACTCTGCATCAGTATTGGGGGCTTCATGTGTGTTTGGTGTTTTACAGATGTTGGTTTAACATTATGCGTGGGGGATTAGATGGTGTTTAAGTGCTGTTTGGAAATAGTTGAGTTAATAAAATTTAGAATAATGTTAAAATTGGGTTATTTTTTGCTAAAAATGGTTTAATTAATGCTATTTTCCACCTTTAATTTAGACCTACCCCCTCTATTGTTGAGGTTGCTTTTTGGGTGTTTGGACGTATTTGCGTTGGGTTTATAGGATTTCGGATAGTTTTTGTATTTTGAAGTTTGGGTTTTTTGTTTTTAGGTTTTCTATAGATCGGAAGAGCACACGTCTGAAC
>CAZOWB010000043.1:0-8018 GCA_964583315.1 uncultured Candidatus Bathyarchaeia archaeon
ATTAGAAAGCGCGCTTTCCTAGAATTTAGACGCTTGAAGCGACTGCTTAAAATAACCCTATTAGAATCCACTATCATTAAAACATCCAGAGCCGCTCTCTTGTCAGCGTATCCTCCAGCATAAGGACCGTAAATTGAAAGGGCAATTACATTATTTTGGGACGCTACATCTATAGAAGTATCTATAATTCTCTCTAATAATTCTTTATTTTCCAATTGCATCATCATTTTACTTCACGATGTTGATTAAGAAAAAGTATTTAGTCGTCCCTTAATAATAGTTCTTTCCGCTTTGAATCTAAAAATCTTTGGGATTCTAATGTTCAGATTTTGAATGTTGAAGTTAAGGTTTATGGCCTAAAGTATATTGAGGAGATGGAATGGGATTAAGTTGAAGAAGCCCAGAACAATTTTATAAGCTTATATACCTGTCTATGCTTAAGGGACGGAAAGGTTTTAGTCTAGTTTAGCAATGATAATTAGTGAATATTGGCGTTACGAGAAGAGAAAAAGATGATTTAATCTATATCATTATTAGTAGGTATGAATGAGACATGAGAACTGAACCTGAAGAAAAATATTTACTCTTAGAAGACTTTGAGATATGGCTCAAGACAAACTTCATTAGCAAAATAACCGTGAAGGGACATTATTTTGAAAAAACTGAGGACGGAAACATACTTATTGATAATGGAGAATTTTCTGTTGAGGAGGCGGAAGCCCTATTCCTAATGTTAACCTCAAAAAATCTATTGGAACGAATTAATGCAAATCTGATAATATGGGAAAGAAATGGTTTACTAATAAAAATTCTAATTATTCTCTCGCTTCTTGCGTTAATTTTTGTGCTCATTAGACACTGCATCTTCTAACCGTTAACTAAAAAAGAGCTCATTTAGATCATGCTTAAGGAAAAAGAGGCTATAATGTTCTATGAAGTCTAAGTTAAAGTTTAAGGTTAAAGCTATTGAAACCGATTATTGGATGCCGGGCGACAATTATTTAGACAAAATAATAGATGCCATCAAGGATGAGATCTCCGATGGCGACATAATAATTATTTCGGAGAAGGCCATATCAATAGCTGAAGGACATATAGTTGATGAGAACGAGTTTAAGCCAAGTTTACTCGCCCGTCTTATAGCTAGATTCTGGATGAGATTCATTTGGGGCTATCTGCTTGGAAGGCTATGCCGCTTAAAAGGTAAGAATATAATACGATTGAGAAACTACCCGTTAGAGGAGGGAGCCGTCCACAAGGAGGTTGTTTTAAGATACGCTGGCTTTTTACATGCCCTAATGTGGGGCTCTGAGGGAGGCATAGATGGAAGCAACCTCCCCTATGCATACGTTAGTTTACCTCTTTCTGATCCACAGAAAATAGCCAAGAAAATCCGCAAACATGTACGAGATAAACTTGGAAAAAAGATTGCGGTTATGATAGTTGATACGGATAAAACTTATTCGCTCGGCAACTTCCATTTTACGCATCGACCTAATATTTTAGGGGGCATTCATAAGATTCCCGGCTTAATAGCCTATGTTCTCGGCAGGGCCCTAAAGCTTAAACGTAGATCCACTCCCCTAGCTCTATCCGGTGCCAGAATAAGTATTGACCTAGCATTAGATATAGCTGAAGCAGCTAATAGGGCTAGGGGCCCTGGGGCGGGCTACACGGTTTGGGATATGGCTGAAAGATTTGGTGTCGGCTTAACTGGTGTCACGTGGAGCATGCTTAAAAGCTTGAAACATAAACCAATAGTGATAGTTAGAGGGCTTAACGCCTCTTTCTTTTCAAAAAGAAAAAAAAATATTAGCATTCAGCTCATAATATGGTGAACTACTAGGTGGAGAGTAAGAGCTAGGAGCTATGTCAGGTTTCAAGAGAAAGCTTGAAAAGATTGATTGCTTACTTGAAAGGTTGAGAAGTGAGGCTTCTAATGGCGCTCTAATAGTTGTTGAGGGAGAAAAGGATGTTGAATCACTTAGAGCTATAGGCATAAGAAGTGAAATATTTCCCATTAAGTCCCGTGGTAAAAGTTTGCCAGATATCATAGATGAAATCGGATATGTAGGAAGTAAAGAGATAATTTTACTTATGGACTTTGATAGTCATGGTAGAGAGTTAACTGAGCGCCTAACTAGAAGCCTAGAAAGAATGAAAATTAAATTCAATTTAACCTTCTGGAGGGAGCTCTCTAGCCTTCTCAATAATGACTTAAAGGATATTGAAGGCTTAGCCACCTATATTGAAACCTTGAGGAGAAAAGTGGAGCGGCATAGTGTTCAACTAGAACCAATATGATGAAAAATAACCATGAAAAGGGCTTGTTTTCACCAGCCAAAGTTAAAGAATATATGTGGGATTGAAAGATAATAGTAAAAGCTGAAGAATTAATGAATTAGTGAGGCGAATTAAGATAATAAAGGTTGTATGTGTTAATGACTGGTAATTTTGCATTATTTGAGGAGGTGTGATAGTTTATGACTTCACCATCACTTGCAGTTAAATATGTGATCCGCGCAAAATTTGAGGTTGATGGAATAGTTGAAAAGCCTGATGTCATAGGCGCGGTCTTCGGGCAGACTGAAGGCCTATTCGGAACAGAATTAGACTTGAGGGAACTACAAAAATCTGGCAGAGTTGGCAGAATAGAAGTTGAGATCACATCTCAGAAAGACAATAAGACGGTTGGGACCATAATTATACCCACCAGCCTAGATAAAGTTTCAACCGCAATCATAGCTGCAAGCGTTGAGAGCATAGACAGGGTTGGTCCATGCTCAGCGCGTGTAAATTTGGAGAAGATTGAGGATGTTCGAGAAGCAAAGCGTAGAGCCATAATTGAGAGAGCTAAGGAGATACTTCATAAATGGAGTCTCGAAACAATACCTGAAACCGAAGAAATTTTCCGCGAAGTCTCAGAAATACTCAAGATGGCTAAGATTAGAGAGTATGGTCCAGAAAAGCTTCCAGCTGGACCAGAAGTTGACTCATCCAAGGAAATAATTGTTGTTGAAGGAAGAGCTGATGTGATAAATCTTGTGAAGCACGGAATCTATAATGTTATAGCCCTAGAAGGGGTTAAAATTCCTGAAACAGTGATTAAGCTAACTCGGGAGAAAGAGGCGACAGCGTTCCTCGATGGAGATCATGGAGGCGACTTAATTCTAAAAGAGTTGTTGCAGGTCGCTAACATAAAGTATGTGGCTAGAGCCCCTAGAGGTAAGGAGGTTGAGGACTTAACCGCTAGGGAGATTGAAGCAGCTCTTCAAAATCGTGTTCCAGTTGAGAGTCTAGTTAAACGAGGTAAAAGACGAAAGAGAATTCTTGTTCCTAAGGAGATTGTTGAAGCGGCTGAAAGCCTGAGGGGAACCTTTGAGGCTATACTTTTTGATGAACAAATGAAACAGATAGCTAAGATTCCAGTAAGTGAGCTCGCTGAGAAACTGAAAGGATTCAAAGGCGTAAATACGGTGGTATTCGATGGAATAGTAACGCAAAGACTTGTTGACATAGCTAGTGAGAAAAACATTAAGTATCTTATTGGAGCCCGCGTATCCGAAGTTGTTAAGCAACCTCTAAGTGTAAGCCTATTAACATTCAATGATATACTCAGCTAAAGCATGTGTTTTCCCTATCTGCTTCCGCCAAAAAACTCGAGGAGAGTTTGAGGCTTAGTTGATTTAGGTGGTAGAAGATCCTGCTTTTTGACACCGAACAAGGATAATATCCTCAAAGCTGCCGGAACAATCTGTTTTGTAACATAATATTCTACGTCAACTTCATCATAGGATGCGAGCATGTATGGTTTAACCCGCTCATAAAGTCTTCCGGAGCCAACAGTTATCACATATCCTACTTTATCTCCTACCGTTAGAGCCCACCCCTCCCTCTGCAGAATCCTTGCAGCTTCAACATGAGGCGCCCTAACCTCATACTCTTCTATAGGCTTCGTTAAAGTTTTCCATATCACTAAATCTCGATAGGGTATCTTTCTAGCTCTTAAGTTCATTATGTATTTATGCACGTATTCAATTGCCTTTCTAACAGATTGCTCCTTTAAAACTACCTCAAGGATCTTCTCTTGGATTTTCTTAGCTACATTCGCCCAGTCTCCCCTAACAACCTCTAATCCAACCGTGTCAAGTCTTCCATCAGGTAATAATCCGCAATAACGCTTCTTCGCTTCAGTAAAGAGTATGCGTGAATAAACCTTATCCGGCTTTATCTCTAGACCCATCTTTTCCTTAATAACCTCAAATAGCCTCCTAACTTTTTCAGGTTCATATTTTATAAATATGCTGTCCGTATCACCGTAAATAACCTCTAAGCCTAAACTCTCAGCTATTTTAATTGTGTTAGTAATGGTGTATCTCCCCCACGCCGTAACAGCCTCTGCAACCGGCTTAATATACCATCTGGCACCTATCCACCCTGCATAACCGTAGGTTGCGTTCGTAATAACTTTGATTGCTTTCTGTCGTGCATCAAGCAAACGATATTCCGGACTCTTAGGATCAAGATTTTTCAGTTTAGCTCTGACTTGATCTCTAGCTTCAATAAGTTTAGAGAGGACTTCACGGTAGAATCCTGAGGGCTTCTTCCTGAATCTGTGGTTAACTTCCGGCGCTACGTAAGCTCCAGATGGAGGCTCGGGCTCTTCCGGCGGAATATAAGTGTCCGGCGAAACATTATAAGCTATCATTATATTGGGGTACATAGATTTGAAGTCTAAAACGGCAATGTTGCTATGTATTCCTGGCTTAGGTTCTAAGACTATTGCTCCTGCATATGGAATGTATGGTCTTTCAATTCTCTTGGGGATGAGCTCACCCATTTGGTATGCGTGTCTAATGAGAAACCATTCCACCCTGAATCCGACGGCTGCTGTACCAATGTGATCTAGGGGTAAGCCAACTAGGCTTGAGAGTTGAATTGCAAAGTCTAGGAGGACTTCGGTTATTCCCATTATGCACTCTGTGTTTTCCATTGAGAACTTAAGTAGAATCGCTCTCTTCTTAGGGTTCTCCCAGTATTCGGCGAAGTCAACATCCTCAATTAGGGTTCTCTCCTCAATTTTCATTACTCCAAGATAATCGGCTATGCTCTCTAAGGTTTTAACTTTAACTTCTGGAAATTCATCTGCATAATCATATAGATCTATGTTTGCTCTGCCAGTGACTGAGATATGTCCGTAAACGCTTGTATGTGGTTCACTGTTCACTCGGTCAATGCTTAAAGTGAGGCCATTCCTTTTAGCTCTAGTTGCTAGATATGGTAGGTCATTGCGGTTTGTTCCATAGCCAACAATTATGTCTGGATCGAAGCCTTTAACATAGTTTATGAATTCGCTTATAACCTTACTGTCTTTCTCTGAAGATTCTGCAATAAATTGTTTCTTTTCACCATTATTCGTCATCACGGAAATTACGACGACAGGATTCTTCTCAGGTTTTGGCGCACCCTTGGGACTATAGCAGATTATCGAGAAGCCTAGAATCCTAAGTTTAGGTACTTCGAAAACTCCAGGCAAATACCTTGGTCTTGACTTTGCTAATAAAACCTTATCCACTTGAAGACCCTCAAAATTTTGGTACTCTTCAACCTCAACTTCATGCCAGCCACACGGAACAATGTTATTGTCAATCATGTAGCGCATAGAATATCGTATATCGTCTTCCAGTGATTTTTCAACGCTATCAAGCCGGGAAATTTTCTTAGCATACTCAGATACTAAATCCGGGTCCTGACAGTAAATCTTAATGACCTTTAGAGGTTTACCGAACAGCTTACGATCTACAACCTCAACTCCAGTGATAAAAGGTAAGCTTGAACTCATCTGCCTTATTTTTTCAGCTACTGCTTTAGGGTTTTCACCAGAGACGGGAACAACGTAGAAATATGCAGGAAAACCCCTATCTACAATTAAAATTCTTCTTCCATCCTCATCTATACCCCAGAGCCAGACTTCAGGCTGATGATCCCTAACCTCATAGTTTATGTCTAGAAGCCAAAAGCGACAGAATGCCAAACTAAATTCACCTCACAACCCACAATAATATAATAGCATTAAGGCACCAATAAAATTAAGGTTTAGCTAGTTTAGTTAATGCTAAAAAGGAAATTAAGAATTAAAAAATAAAGTTATTTCAAGAAGATATCCCTAATTTCCTATCACGTTCTTCATCTCGCAATTTTCCGCTGGTTAACGAATTTCTAGGCTTCTACGTGGAAATTTATTGTTATTTCGATGATTTTTTGCTGCGTTTCCTTCCCTTAGATCCGGCTTTAGATGCTGTCTTGGACGCATCTTCAGTTTCAGATTTGCCTTCCTTCTCTTCCGCCTTCTCTGTTTTCTCCGCCTCGATTTCCTCTGATATCTCCTTCTCTATCTCCTCTATTGGTTTAGGTGGCGGGGTTGTAGCCATAGTGTATCCTATCCAAGAGATTATAGCCAGTATAGCGGCTACAGCCACAAAACCTGTTAATTGAAGCACAAAGAGAGACCACTCCGACAGAAATACCAGCCAACCATAAACGATTATTCCGAGAATACCTACAACTAAAAGCAATACGCCTATTGCCTGATCCTTACTCACC
Organism: uncultured Candidatus Bathyarchaeia archaeon; assembly: GCA_964583315.1. Lineage (GTDB taxonomy): Archaea > Thermoproteota > Bathyarchaeia > Bathyarchaeales > DTEX01 > DTEX01. The sequence goes on from CAZOWB010000043.1 coordinate 6,604, forward strand.
ATTAACCCTCCATATTTAAATTCTGAATAACTTAAATTTTAGGCTTTTTAGATTTAAGATTTTCCTATATTATGGAATTTATATAGAGTATCATGACGGGGACTTTGCCCCTATTGATAATCTCATATGATTAAAGGCAAACTTCTCAATTATACTGGCTTAATTATTCAATGCCTGATCCTTACTCACTAATTATTTTACGCCTTTAAAAAAGTAACATTTTTAAACTAAAACATTTTAGGAAAATCTTAGTAGAAGGGGTCGTGGGCTAGCTTGGTCTAGGCTACGAGACTTGGGCTCTCGTGACCCCGGTTCAAATCCGGGCGACCCCACCAAAAAATTTTGCTGGTTTTGCAAAATAGGGTTTTGTTTGGAAGCTTGCTGTGAAAATGTGTTTTGTGTTACAATTTGATAGAGAAATTGTTTGCATGCCTCTTTCGGGTTTACACCTAATTTCTCAAGTATAACAGGCCAATTCAATTGGAATCCTAAAAGCAATCAAATTTCTATTCTTATTTCTCGCCGTTTTTCTGATGTAACACCAATTCTCACCTCATTTAAGTTTAAAACACGCTATTTTTAAATTTTTGAGCAACTTAAATTCGTAAACTCAGGCCTGCTGCGTTGCCTTCCCGCTCCTTGCCGCTCAAACGGAAATTATCCTAAACGAAAACGAAATACAATAGAGGAGAGGAGGGTTAAAAATGCTGAGGGAAAACAAGTTTAATTTGATTTTTAATGCCTTTTTTAAGCGTAATCTAATTCAAAAATTTTATGAAATTAACAATTCTTGTCATTTCAAAAAATGTTCAGCCCAATTTCTGCACGGAAAACAGGCGGTTGATCAGCTGGCTGCGGGGTTTGCTGCTGAACCTACCCCCTCCTCTCTCCCCCCGACAGCTACAGTTGATGTTCCGGAGAAAAAACAGCTACAGTTGTTGTTTCACGGAAATTTTTTCGAAGATAATTTTTCTTTCTGCTTTTTGTTGCAAGAATCAGCCTCGCGCCTATTTTATTAGCCAGCTGCTTAAGCCGCGTTAGCTTCTTCGAAAGACTTCTCCTGCTAATCTTACACTCAACAAGCAATATTTCTCCATTTCTGAATGCAACCGGCAACCGGTCTACTTCCCATCAACCTGAACACTATGAAGCCTTCAGCCTGCAGCTTGCGTTTAACCGCATACTCGAACCACCTTGCCCTATCCATCGCATTCATTCAATCATGCCTAATCTCGCTTACGCCCCTGAAGACACGCTCTTTCAGATCACCAATTAGGGCTGATTAAAGTAGTGACGCATGAACACGCCTGCGCTGACCTTACCCTGCAGAAAGTCTATCTCCGCTGGGTTAAGCCATTTAGTCATGAATGTTGCCCAGAGCTTCCGTAGGTTTTTGAATCTAATTTTTAGCCCCC
>CAZOWB010000044.1:0-7784 GCA_964583315.1 uncultured Candidatus Bathyarchaeia archaeon
GCTTCAGTCACATCTCTCTTTGAAACATCGCCAACATCCGCCAATCGAATTGGAACGTTATTTCTAGCCAAACTCTCAGCTATGGCCTCTAAGGATCCTAGCGCATCAGCCTTCAAAATTACGCCATCAATCTCTGTGGATACGCGGATTTTAGCAATTTCCTCCGAAACCTCCTTCATATACTTCTCTATTTTATCTTCTGGGGGAACAACATAGATTGGCGCGCCGGCAAGGGCCTCCTCAAGATTTGGTGCAACAATTTTGATTCCTGCGGCGGCTGAAACCTCACTAACTGAAGAGAATTTCTCTCTGGGATCTCTAATCTCATCTAACGGTTTAGGCATTAAAATCGCTCGAACAGTTGTTACAATAGGTTTTTCTCTGCCGCCAAGTACTATTGTGTCACCTTTTCTTAGAACTCCATCGTAAATTATTGCGTTCACAGTTACACCCAACCCGACCTCTTCTTTAACTTCTAGAACTGTCCCCTTTGCTGGTCCACTAGTTGTTTGCAGTCTTTTTCTGAGATATTGCTGAGTTAATCCTGCCAGCACAGCTATTAGCTCCGGTATGCCTTCACCAGTTTTGGCGCTTGTCGGTATAAGAGCAATAGTTTTCGTAAAGTCCTTTATCCTATCGAATCTATCCGCCCTAAAAGATAACTCAGAGAACTTTCCAATTATCCTATAAAGATAATTGTCCAACTCTTGCCTGACAACCGGATCTTGTTTTCTATAGGATTCCAGGAATGGAGCGTTCGGATAGCTTTTCCAACCGGGGATACGGTCGATTTTATTTGCGGCCACCAAGAAAGGAGTCTTCCTGGATTTCAGGATTTCAATAACTTCGTAGGTTTGCGCCTCAAATCCCTTCATAATGTCTATGACGAGTATGGCTATATCCGCTATTCCACCGCCTCTACGCCTGAGATTTGCAAAAGCTTCATGCCCTGGAGTGTCGATCACTAACAGACCTGGAATCCTTATTTCGCCGCCAACCATCTTTAGGAAGGGGCCGGCGATTTCCTTAAGTGTCTCTGTTGGAAAGAAGCTTGCACCTATATGCTGGGTCATGCCTCCAACTTCGCGGGCTTGAACACTACTCTTTCTAATTTGATCGAGAAGTAAGGTCTTTCCAGTGTCAACATGTCCAAGAACGCAGACTATCGGTTGTCTAATTCTTGTTTCCAAATTGGATCACTCCGTTAAGGAAATACTGAACCCTCTGATTTTTCATCCTATCAATCATGAAATAGGCTAGAGGTTATATAAGCAAATCTTTTTCTCTTTTTATTTTGACTTAAATCAACATCAGTTTTCCTTGTTTTCTTTTTCGCTAATCATGTTTCGGTTTGCAATATATGCTTCCAATAAACATATTTTTTAACAAGTTTTATTGCAATGGCTATTCGCCTAGAATCTTTAGGCTTTATCTTCCCAATAATCTTTTGAACGTGCTGAAGCGTTGTGTAAGTGTCGTAGGGTACAAGTATTAATGGAACATTAAGCTGATCCGCCCTCGGAAATACTTTAACGCTGGGATATAGATTTCCAGTTAACACCACGGCTGATACACCAGTCTCTAGGGCCGCTAGAATTATATCCGTTCTATCGCCGCCAGTAATTACAAGCTCATTAATTGCTCTTCGAAAGTATTTGGCTGCACTTTCAGGGGTCATGGCGCCTATAAGAACCGCTTCAATAGTCTTATCTAATCCATCTTTACCTGCTAAAACTCTGCCGCCTATAAAGTCGCATATTTCCCTAACTGTTAGGGCGCTTAATGCTTTATCCTCGGGGATTAAACCTAGAACTTTTATTTCACGCTTTTCAATGAAAGGTTTAATTACGCGTTCGACGCGTTCCATCCTATCTTGGGGAATACGATTCAATATGACTCCAAAGATTTCTGTTCCCCAGCTCATGCAATAGTCTTGGGCTTGCATTATTTCGTCAACAATAGCGTCGCCCTTAAACTTTGCAATCAGAAGCACTTCAGCGTTAAAATCTTTTGCAAGCTTTGGAACAGGACACTTTAAGAAGGAACCAACTGAAAGATTATGTGGGCCTTCAATAAGCATGATCTCTTTATCCTCGGAAGCTTTCTTATAGGATTCGATTATTTTCTTAGCGTATAGTTCGATATCTGCTTCTGTAAAGCCTTCGAGGAACTCGTCTCTTTTAAGTATCAGCGGACATAAAACGTCGTTATCGCACTTCAGTTTTAGGATTGACTTCATAACTTCTACGTCTTCATCTACATGTTCTCTTCCGGGAATAAGCGATGAACCTAAACCTATAGGCTTGAAGTAGCCAGCTCTCATATTTAGCTCTCTTGTTATTGATGCGAGGGCTATTGCTATAGCGCTTTTTCCGGAGTTCTCTTCAGTTGACGTAATATATATTGCTCTTTTAACCATCTTCTTAACCTCTTTCATGATTGACTTATACTTTTATGAGTTATCGTTACTCTTATATCTACTCCGAGACAACCCTCACCGCTCTCATAAACAAATAAAGGATTGATCTCCATTTCAGCTATCTCCTCAAAGCTAATCATAACTTGCGCTATTCTGAGCATAACATCTATTATGGCATCTATATCTGAGGGCGGCTCGCCTCTTACGCCTCTGAGAAGCACGTAGGCTTTCGTCTCCTCAATCATTCCAGCAGCTTCACGCCTCGTTAGAGGGCATAGGCGATAAGATACATCCTTTAGGAAATCAACGTATATGCCACCTAAACCAAACATCATTAAGGGTCCAAACTGTCTATCTCTAACAGCTCCAACAATAACTTCTCTTCCAGCTGGAACCATTTTTTGCACTAGAACGCCTACTATCTTCGCGCCAGGCATTGTTAGACGCGTCCTCCTTAAGAGAGCATCATAGCTTTCCTCTGCCTCCCTACGGCTTTTAACGCCTAAGATCACGCCGCCAATATCGGTCTTATGTAGTATATCGGGTGAAACAATCTTCATGGCGACTGGATAACCTATTGCCTCAGCTAATTCACCAGCTTCTCTTTTGCTTTTGGCTATGGCCGCCCTCGGCACTGGTATGCTAGCAGCCTTGGCAATTTTAATAGCTTCATCAATTGTAAGGTTCAAACGTCTCTCTGACTTGACTTTTTCAATAATCTTCTTAATTTTATCTTCGTCAATCTTCACTTTAGGCACGGATTCCCTGATTGGCGAGCCTAAAATAAGGCTATAATCATACATTGATTTAAGGACGAAGGCGGCTGCCTCTGGAAAAGCATAGTTTGGCACCCGCCCCATCTTAAGGATTTTAATAACATCGGAAGTTTCCTCAAATCCCATGAAAGATGCTATAATAGGTTTACTTGAAATTTTTCCGAGTTCAGCTACAACCTCAGCGACTTCTTTACATGGCGTTACAGCCTGGGGTGTCAAAATAACAATAATTCCATCAACATTATTGCTTTTCAATCCTGCCTCCAGAGCCAGCCTATAGCGATTCTCGTCAGCATCCCCTAAAACATCTAATGGATTATTTAAGCTTGCATGCGGCGGCATGTACCCCCGCAGCTTTTCCCTAATCTCATATTCAAGTAGAGGCAGTTCAAGACCCATCTTTTCACATGCATCAGCGGCAAGTATACCTGGCCCTCCACCATTAGTTACTATTAGAATTCTCTTGCCTTTTGGGATTGGTTGAGAGCCAAATGCTAGGACAAGATTAAAAAGATCCTCTAGAGTATTAGCCCTTATTATTCCCGCTTTTCTAAACGCTGCTGAAAAAGCCGTATCTGAGCCCGCTAATGAACCTGTATGGGATGAAACCGCTTTTATTCCAGCGTCAGTTGTCCCAGCTTTTATGGCGATTATGGGTTTTTTCCTAGTTACTTTCCTAGCAACCTTAATAAAACGCTTTCCCTCTTTGACTCCCTCAATATATAAGCCAATAACTTTCGTCTCCTTATCCTTCTCTAGGGCCTCCAGAAAGTCAGCGGTGTTCAAGTCAGCTTCATTCCCTAAGCTTATAAATTTTGTAAAGCCGATTTCATTCCTGATTGCCCAATTTAATATTGTGCTCCCAAGAGCCCCGCTCTGAGAGATAAAGGCTATGTTTCCCGGCAGAGGCATAGCTGGCGCAAAGGACGCGTTAACGCGGCTTTGAACACTTATTAAACCTAGGCAGTTTGGTCCTTGCATTCGCATACCATACTTTCGGCATATACTTATAACTTCATGTTCTAATCGAGCTCCTTCTCTACCAACCTCGCTGAAGCCTGCGGAAATTATGACTACTCCTTTAACCCCCTTTAGTCCGCACTCTTCAACTACTAAAGGAACGATTCTCGCCGGAACAGCTATAACCGCTAAGTCAATATTGCCAGAAACGTCCAAAACACTCTTATAGCATTTGAAGCCTAAAAGTTTATTTGCATTTGGATTTATTGGATATAGGTCTCCTTGAAAGCCGGATTCAACTAAATTTCTAAAAATTCTGTGACCAACTTTCTGCGGCTCCCTACTTGCGCCAATAACTGCGATCGACTTCGGATTGAAGAAGGCATTTAGTTTCATGAGCCGCCCTCATCGCTTTATATGTGTCCTAAGACTTTATTTATTGCTAAATGAACACAGATATATATCTAGCTGCCTATGTTTCGTATTGATAAAAGGTACTTTTTTGTTTATCCCTAACAATCATTCTTTGGCAACTAATTTTCAGGCATGTTAAGCATTTATTTTCGATTTGTCTTCTCATTTTCTTAGTGGAGTAAAGAGATACTTTTAATTTTGACATCTGAGACTATGATACTGTTTATGAAGTTACATGGATTAAGAAAGATATGATCTCAATTTAGGGATTGGAGAGGAAAGTGTAGATGGTTAAGAAGGAGCTTTTGCGCTGTAGGTCTTATGATGATAAGAAGATGAGTCTAAAGGAGGCTTTAAGCTACATAAAGACTGGAGATCATATTTTCATCGGCTCCGCATGCGGTGAGCCTCAATATCTAGTTAGAGGTTTAGTTGAAAAGGCTGATCATCTAGCTGATAATGAGATACTTCATGTGCACACGCTTGGAGTAGCCCCATATACGAAACCGATGTATTCAGATAGGTTTCGTATGAACGCCTTCTTTGTTGGAATAAACACGCGTAAGGCTGTGGCTGAGGGAAGAGCCGATTATACTCCAGTTTTCTTGTCTGAGCTTCCTCGGCTCATAAGGAGGGGGATGGTGCCAATTGATGTAGCATTAATACAGGTCACGCCTCCAGATGAACACGGGTTCTGTAGCTTAGGAGTGTCTGTTGAAATCACGAAGACTGCTGCTGAAAATGCGAAGCTTGTTATCGCCCAAGTTAATCGTCGGATGCCTCGGGTTTTAGGCGATAGTTTCATTCACATTAATAACATAGATATAGTTGTTGAGCATGATGAGCCCTTACTTGAAGCTCCCCGCCCGGAACCTGATATAGTGTCGGATAGAATTGCAAGGTATGTTTCAGAACTCATTGAAGATGAGTCGACGCTTCAGATAGGTATAGGAAGTATTCCAGATGCAATTCTAGGCTCTTTGATGGATAAGAAGGATCTTGGAATACATACTGAACTGCTGACGGAGGGAGTTGTCGATTTAGTTGAGGAAGGGGTGATAACATGTGCGAAGAAGACGATAAACCGAGGTAAAATAATAGCCTCATTTGCGATGGGGACTCGAAGATTATATGATTTCATAGATAATAACCCGATGGTGGAGTTTTATGAGTCAGATTACGTGAATAATCCACTTATTATCAGCCAGCATAAAAAGATGGTTGCAATAAATCAGGCTTTAGAAATAGACTTAACTGGTCAAGTTTGCGCGGATTCTCTGGGATACAGATTTTATAGTGGTTTAGGTGGACAAGCAGATTTCATGCGGGGAGCCATGCTGTCTGAAGGAGGGAAAGCAATAACAGTTATGCCATCAACCGCTAAGGATGGAAAAATTTCGCGTATAAAGGAGTTTTTGACTAGAGGGGCAGGTGTCGTTTTAACGAGGGGTGATGTGGATTATGTTGTTACTGAATATGGTGTAGCTCACCTTAGGGGTAAAACTATAAGGGAGAGAGCCATCTCGCTAATTAATATTGCGAATCCAAAATTTAGGAATAGGCTTCTTAATTGGGCTAAAAAGCGTAATTATGTTCCAAAAGAGGTTTTACCCTTCCCGGAGATAGAGTATCCTGAAGAGTTAAAGCGATATGTAACTCTGAAAGATGGTTCAAAAGTTCTGCTTCGACCAATAAAGCCTTCAGACGTAACTCTAAAGCAACACTTTTTCTATGCCCTCTCAAAGGAAAGCGTCAAAAGAAGATATTTAGGTTCATTAGGTTATATGCCCCTCAAGCGTATATGGCCATATGTTGTGATAGATTACGTCAATGAAATGAGTATAGTTGGCACAGTAATGGAGAACGAGAATGAGTCAATTATAGCGATGGGCAGCTACTCACGAATACCAAATACGAAAACGGCGGAAATATCATTAGTTGTTAGAGATGACTGGCAGAATAAGGGCTTAGGAACAATGCTCTTTAATTATTTAGCTGAAATCGCAAGGGATCGAGGAATAAAAAGTTTTACTGCGTGGGTTCTACTTGAAAACACAAGAATGATGCACATACTTCGAAAATCCGGTTATCCGCTCAGATACAGAATTGAGGGAAACTTATACTATGTTGTAATAGACCTTAAAAAGAAAACGCAAAAATAACATAGTTAATATCTCAGAGGCACTAAAACACGCGAGATTTACTCATCTTATATTTAGTTACTTAGGTTTTCATTAAAATAAAATATTTTGTTGTGTAGTGGGCCCGGCCGGACTTGAACCGGCGACCAACAGGTTATGAGCCTGCCGCTCTAACCGTGCTGAGCTACGGGCCCAGGTATTCTCAAGATAAATATTGTTGTTTTGCCTCCTACTTAAGATTTTTCCTATTTCAGCTCGGGTTTCTAATGATTTAGACTTAAAAATTTTGGAGAAAGCTAAATAGTCGGTCGAATGCTTATGTAACCTTTACTTTGTAGAGTACGCCTTTTGGATCTTTAATTAGGAGCGCAATTTATCAGAAAAATTGAAAATCAACATTTTAAATGTCTTGCTTTGAGGAGGAGTATTACTATTGGCTATCGAGCATATCTGGCATGGAGAATTAGTCCTGTTACAACACTAAACCCATAACACCACCCCTCACCATTTTTTATATTCAACCCCCTCCTAAAGAAAACATCCCCAATCTTCTAAAAAGAAATATTCTTTAATCTAAAAAAGGAGATATGCTCTTTCACTAGCTAAGAGAATCTCTTTAAGGAAATTTAGCGTAAACCTAACATAACCAAAATCACTTAAACTTTAAATATCTCGAAAAATATTCAACTAAATGGCGCCGCCGAAGAATATTAGCCGAGCGAGCCGCCGTTCACGCATCCAAACGATGCGTGGACGAGAGCTCAGTTCGGTAGAGCAGCGGACTCCAAGGCCTAAGATGCCTTGGGGGCTGAAGCTGTTAACCCGTGGGTCGACGGTTCGAGTCCGTCCGGCGGCGCCACAACCAAACCGGCGACATCTCTATTTTTTCTCTTTCTGAAGTAAAGTAGTCCGTCATGCTTGCATACGTACTGAGATCCCATTCCGAGTAGTTTAATTATTTTCTCTTTTGTGTCTGCAACTTTAACTATGAACTTATTCTCTAAAGAAGAGAAAGCCGCGAACATGATTGATGTTTAAAAGGCTTATTTATAGCTCTGCCCATAAAGCATAGTG
>CAZOWB010000045.1:0-7666 GCA_964583315.1 uncultured Candidatus Bathyarchaeia archaeon
AATCACATTTTTGATTTTGTGAAATTTAATTCACTAATTAACGCGTAGGGTGTGAGCGTTGGAACCTCAACTTCCCACCATTTCACCCAAGTCCGTGAACTACTTAGATCCATTATATTTTGCAGGATTCTAAGCATGTTATCGCTTATTCGCAATTCTCTAATTGACGCCTCTATCTCGCCACGTCTAATCTGGAACATCCCATCCCGAGGTATCGTCGAGAAATCTCCAGTCCTATAATTCTGGTATCTTAAGTACCAGTCGTTTGTAACGTATATTCCATTGTCAACTTCAGCTAACAGTTCATCAAAAGATTTGTTGCCAGGTTCAACTATGAGATTCCACGGATAAGGTACAATTAGGCCAGCGTTACCAGTTGTCTCAACACCGAACTTTTTAGCAGTGGTGCTATTGTGAAGGTAAGTTTTTAAAAGTCCATTCTCAACGATGAGATTTCTCCTCGTTGGAACTCCCTCATCGTCAAAAGCTCTTGCCCCAAGCGTCCCTGGAAGAGTTGGATCATCTACTAAAGTGAACTTTTTAGAGGCAACCTCAGAACCTATTTTCTCGACTAAAAATGATTGACCAGCATCAACTAGGAAGGCTGAAGATAAGATGCCAACTTGATTAACAAAATCGGCGAATACTAAAGGCCCTAACAAAGCCATATATTTTCCAGGCTCTCCGGATTTCGGGTTAGCAGCCGCCTTAGCTATTTCACCAGCTCTCATACCAGCCTCCTCAGGCTTAAAATCCTCAATTCTACTAGCAACCGAAACAGCATGTCCCGTGGCAATCTCTGACATAAAGGCTCTGATAGATATTTCTAGCCCAGCTATCTCCTGCGACGCATAAACATCTCCTGATGTGGCGAGGGTTATCTTAGCCCTAAGGGCGTTCAGCGTCCCAGCAGCTCTTTCAGCCCCTCTCTCTAGTGCACCATTTATTGCAGATTCGACGTAGCTAGTTAGCGTGTCTGGATTTAACGGGATTTTAGGCGCCTTAATTAAGTTTGGATTATAAGTGAATGGGCCTTGCGGCAAAGGAGCATACGTATCGGCTGGAGGAGTTGACTTAGCAACTCTCACGAGGTTTTTCACGGCTTTCTCTATATTCCTTAAAGATAATGTACTTATTGAGGTTGCAGCTCTATGCTTTTCAATCATGAGGAAAACGTCTACTTCATTCTCGAGGAAAATCTTTGATATAGTTATTTCATTATTCGAGAAGCGTATCATAATCCTCTGGGCTTCTGTAAGTTTAGCCGCTACATCTGTTGCACCCATCTTCTTTGCTAAATTCACAATATGAGATGGAATCTCATTCAATTTCATTTCATCTACCCCCGATTCTAATTTTTCTTAAACGAATGTGAGGGCCACCAGTCCAGACGGGTATGCCCTGCATTGGATCGCCCTTACCGCAGTAAGCAGCTTGAAATTCTAAGTCTTTTCCAGCGGCATCGACTGCTGACCAAAGCCCAGTAGTAGTTATTTCTAAAACTGGATTTTTAACTAAGTTCTTTAGTTCGCCGTTCTCTATTCTGTATGCTTCAAGCCCAACATATCGTTGATTAAATCTTCTATCGTCAATATTCCACTCCATAAAATTCTTAATGTATATGCCCTCTTTAATATCCTCGAAAATCTCCTCTTTAGTGTAGTCACCCGGCATAAAGAACGTGTTCGCCATCCGGACTATTGGCTCGCGATTATAGGCTACAGCCCTAGAAGATCCGTTACTCTCCACGCCGAATACGCTTGCGGTTTCCCTATTATGTAAAAACTCATGGATGACGCCCTCTTTTATCAGTATGCGTCTCCTAGCCTTAACGCCCTCCTCATCATAAAGATAAAAACCGAAAGATCCCTCCAAGGTTGGATCATCAGCAACATTCACGTGTGGAGAGCCAACTTTAAGTCCAATAGAATCAGGTTTAAGAAAGGTCTCGCCAGCTTGAGCTGCTTCCCTACCAAGTATTCTATCAGCTTCGCTTGGATGCCCACATGATTCATGACTGACTATTCCAACAACCTCAGGACCTAAAACTACGTCCATCTCGCCTTCAGGGGGTTTAACAGCCTCCATCAGAACCCTTGATAGAGCGTAGGCTTCATCATAAAAAATTTTTGGCAGATTCCATCTTTCAACTACTTCCCATCCGCCGGCCTCGCCGAGATTTAGATATCTTTGGGCTGAACCCTTTTGTGGGTGAAATGTTGTGATTATAGCGAAGAGCGCGGCTCTAGGTATTACGCTATAAACGTTCGCTCCATCACTCGTCATAATAATCTTGCTTGTTACCCAAGTATCTAGGGTTATCATCCTAGCTGGAACCTTCACATCACTATTATAGGTTGATGCCGCCTTGATGATCTGCTCATCAGCCTCCTTTAATAATGAGACTCTTGAGTCAAGATCAACACTTGTAAAGTTAATTCTAGGCTTAACCTCAGTTTTTCCGCTTCCAACTTCGCCCTTTCCCATAGAGATCTTTCGTTTTATAGCTCTTGAAGTTGACCTAGCAATCTTGTAGGCTTGTTTTAAAGCTCTCTCAATATTTCTTTTTCTAAGCGTATTAGTAGATGCAAAACCTAAAGAACCGTCCACAAGAACCCTTATGCCTATTCCCCTGCTCTCCTCGAACACGGATGTCTCTAAAATACCATTCTTTAAAATAATGGATTCACGTAGATCTGCTTGTAGCCTTGCTTCAGCATATTCCACTCCTATTTTCTCCGCGCTGTCGATAATAAACTCCACTAGATCCTCCAATTTATAGCACCCTCTAATGAAATCTTCTTACGCTTTAGCATATATTTCTTGATTTTGCTAAAATTCATTAAATAGTCTTTTAAGGATAGTTGGGCATATATTTTTTGTGGGATTTGCATGTCTAAAAAGATATCTAATAAAAGGGAACTCATTTTAATGGAGATTTGTCAAGTTCTGAAAAAAACGAATGCCATAGAATTCGGCGCTTTTAAACTTCCTAATGGCAAAATTACCCCATATTACATTGATTTAAGAGTCATACCGAGTTTTCCAGATGCTTTTACAAAAGTGACTGAAATATTCATTAACGCCATAAAAAATGAAGTTGGAATAAAAAAATTTGATAGGATAGCTGGAATACCAACAGCTGGTCTACCATTAAGCGCTATTGTGGCATATAGCCTTAAAAAACCCTTTCTATACGTTCGTCAGAAGCAAAGGCTTAGGGGGCGAGAGCGTAGAGTTGAGGGCATTATAATGCCTGGTGATAGAGTCTTGCTTGTAGACGACTTAGTAACTACAGGCTTCAGCCTTAAGAAGTCAGCTTTAGCAGTTAGAGCTGAAGGCGGAGTTGTTTCAGATGCATTTGTTCTTTTAGATAGAGAAGAAGGCGGAAGGGATAGGCTTGCGGATATAGGCGTAAAACTGCACGCTGTATTAGGGATTAGAGAGGTTGCCCAAAAACTCTATGAGATGAACACTATAGGTGAAGACGAGCTAAAAATTATTCTGAGACAAGTAAAAGTAAAGAAGAAGGGGAGTTAGATCAATCTTCATTGAGTATCCTATTCAGTTCCTCAACTATTTTATTTGGGCTGTCAAAATCAAACTCTAAAAATGGCGGATTTAAACCAATTTTTAACATTTTTCTCTCTAAAATCTCAATAAAAACCCCTTTTTCTTCAGAAGGTTGAATTTCATTATTTATTCTTCGTAGTACATGATTGGTAGCGCATGATGGAGAATTCTTAATACCAATAACCGCCACTATCCGAATTTGCGGTTTCCTACTCATAATCGTTAGGGTCTTTAATTGCTCAACCACTAAATTCGCTATTCTCTCACAGTGTTTTTTAAAGTTAGGTAATGTCTCATATTGATCTTTAGTTCTAGATGGACGGGGATTTCCGCAAAAAGTGAACTCCGGACATGGCATCTGTACAATTCCAATTTTATTTTTTAAGGCAAATCTAACAACCTGCTCAGCTAAACCCATATTTCTCTCAATGGGTTTTCCGTCTTGCCACCATCTTGTACTCTTATTAAGTAGACAATGAGCTAACACCAACACTTTGGAAATCGGCTCCATATTTAACCCACCAAAATATCTTTCTAAAATATAATTTTTGGCTTCAACTAAATTGATTGGGGTGGAGGCGGACGCTTCTGGGTGTAGCGATACCTTCTTGGCTTCCCCTCACGAGTTAATATTCCATCTCTAACAAGATCAAGCAAAACATGCGCTACTGCCGTTCGATCATAATGGTAGCCTATGCGGGTCATTTCCTTATGAACATCATCGAGGGAGCGGGGAACAGCGAACCAGCCTTCTCTCCAAAGCTGCTCAATTATTCCTCTACATGTTTCAGCTCGGGCAGGTGGTTGGGTTGTCGTTTCCGGCATGGTTATTTGTTTGGTTGCATAATCAGCAACACTTGATAAAACCTTATCTATAACGCCTTTTACTTGATCTTCTCTACAGTTTATCTCAAACTCTATGTTACCAACTTTCATTTTTATATGAACTAATGGTTTTTCTTGAGTTTTCTCAGACATTTATCTCCCTATAATTGTTTATTATTGTTGTGCATCTTGTTCATGCGCAACATTTATATATATCATCATTCACCTATAAATTGGTGAATGATGTTGATTGAACAAATACATTATGCAACAACATCAAGATATAATTTTCCCCAATTTCTAGAAATTTCAAGTCTTCCAGAAAGATTTATGGAGCTAAGCCTAAATTCAATGGGGGAGATAAGAGAGAGAAGCTTTCAGCCATGGTTAAATTTTGTTGATTCATCGATGGTAAAAATTGAGGGGCAAGAGGATGTAGTTGAAGTTTATGGTGGAGGTAGAATATCATTAATTTCTCCTCTAGAGCCCATACCGGACGCTACGTCAATAATTGCAATTGATACTTCAAGCATTAAGGTTGGTGAAACAGAGAATGGCGTTATCTGCGCTGTTAGGGGCGCTGTAGTATGGAATGAGAAGATGCATTATAGGTATTTACGTTTGGGGCCGTTTCCATTTCACATAACTGAAGAAAACAAGAAGGAAATACTTAGCCTTCTTAAATATTATTCACCAATAGGCTTTAGCTCAAGCATATCATTCATGATTGAAATTCAGAGCCGTCTCTGCGAAGCTTTGGAACGATGGATTCAGATGGCTATTTCCACCTCCGTGAGGGATAGCATAATTCTTTTAGATGGTTCACTAGCATGTAGAGCTTCAAGTAACCGCCCAAACATTTTAGAGCAGATACTGAAGAATGCGAGGGACAATTTAAACATTGTTTTATCATTTTCAAAAGCTTCGTCGATTAAGTTTCTAGGCAGAAAAATCACTGATTTAATCATTAAACAGAAGGAAGCATGTCTTTTAGAAATCAATGAAAAGATGCTCTCGATATCTTCGAGGAGAAGATTGCGGTTACTAGGTAAAATTTATGTTACCAAACTAAACGGGAGGGGTTATCCATTTAGAGTTGATATAGACAGAGTTTTACCCAGAGAAATTCAGATAATGGCGGTCCAAAGACTTCTTGGAAACGAATTGGCATTTCAGGGTTATCCGGAAACATTGCGATTAGCCCACATATTTTCAACATTTACCGCCAGCGACGTAATAGGCATACAGCGCTTCATAGCAAAAGAGTATGGGCTGAAGGTCGTCACCTGGCCTAGCATCCGAAAGGCTCTCTTCGGCCCATTTGGAACCAGCGGCATCGGAGACTAAGAGGAGATGCGCTTATACAAGAAAGTTGGTAACACGGTTCAAATTATTAGTTTTCCAGACGAGAAAGTTGAGAAAGGAAGCTATCTAGTAATTGAGGATAAGAAAATCGGTAAATCAATGATTGTGCAGGTCATCGATATACAGTTTGCTAATGTTCCGGGAATAATGGAGGAGCTTCTCCGCGAACCATTAATAGATGACCCGGTTAGGGGCGAAGATGTAGATCCATTCGACATAACATCGCATATACTATACGTTCAGGATGCACGCCTACTTATATGCAAGATTCACGGAACAATAAAGAACAATAAACTAAGCTCTAATAGCTCATGGTTACCATCAAGAACTCATTCTGTAATACGTAGGTTACCGATTGAAGAACTAATGAATCTAGCTGGCATAACAAAAAGATTCCCAATAAATCTTGGAGAAACAATGGAGATGACGCCCATAACGATAGATGCATGCAATTTAGATGGAAAACTTAATATAATAACTGGGAGGAAGGGAACAGGTAAATCACATTTGTCCAAGCTCCTAGTTTTAGGCTTAGTCAAGCACGGTGCAACAGTCGTAGTCCTAGATTTAAATGGTGAATATACAAATTTGGGCGTAAACGCAAGCGGCGAACAGAACGAGTTTTCCAGTAAAATTCACGTTTTAAAACCGGGTGAAAACTTTAAAGTAACATTATCCCAAACAAGTCTCTACGTTATAATGAAAATACTCATACATGCTTTGAATCTTCCGGGGACATCATCCCGCGAATTCAAGCACATATGGCGCTTTCTGGAAGAACGAAATATGCTGTCATTACGTGAGCTGGGCGAGGCTATTAGAAGGTGGAAATGTAATCAGCAGGTTAAAGATGCCCTTTTCTCACGCTATTATACGCTTCTACACACAAATCTCTTTACTGATGACGCATCTGAAGCCGTGAATTTTGAGGTTTTACTTCAAAATATTGAAAGGGATGGAGGCGGAGCAGTAATAGTCGATTTAAGCAATTCATCTTCAATAGATCGTCAAATAATTGTCGAGTATATTTTAGCAAAGCTCCAAGATTTACTTTCAAAATGGAGAATTAAGGCGGTCTTTTTGTTCGCTGAGGAAGCTCACTTATATCTTAGGGAAACTTATTGGGATGACATAGTAACTAGAATGCGGCATTTTGGAGTCTTCACAACCTTCATAACTAATCAGCCAAACACTATTAAAGAGAACATTTATCGTCAGGCAGACAACATATTTCTATTTAATTTTGTCAATGAACATGATCTAGAGATTATTTCTAGAGCTGCAAAAGTTGATGCTGAGACAACAATATCAATAGTCCGCGATCTACCGCCTCACTGCTGCCTTATACTAGGAGAAGTCGTAAAAAACTTTCCCATAATAGCGAAGATAAAACCGTTGAATGTTAAAACAATGGGTGAAACAAGACTCTTCTTTACCAAAATGGAGGATCACACCAAAAAACTAATGGAAGAGACATCAAACATCAGTGAGCATAATCTTGAAATAGAAAAGTCTATTCTATAAAATCTCATAAATGCTAATTTTTAGTTCTTTCCTGCATCTCTAATCCAATAATTTTATATCTTTGAGTTTAATAGCATTTAGTGGTGTATAGGATGAGAGGTGGACGACAAATCCAAGGTTAGATTCTCGCGTCCACCTTATAGCTTGCTCAAATTTAGCATATCCTATAGGTATAATTTTATATTTGATTTCTGCGAATTTCAGAGGAGTGATGTGAATGTTTAAAGAGGTCCCGCCAACAGTCGATTTCCCCAAGATCGAGCATAAAATACTAAAGTTTTGGGCTGAAACAGACGCCTTTAAGAAGCGCGTCGCCTTGAACAAAGGTAAGAAGCCATGGTCATGAATAGATGGCACCATAACAGCTAATAATCCGATG
>CAZOWB010000046.1:0-7613 GCA_964583315.1 uncultured Candidatus Bathyarchaeia archaeon
CACTTTTCAAATATCCTAATAAAAGATTAATTATTCATTTCATACAGCCACATTACCCTTACATAGGATTTCCGTTCACCGACGGATCCTTTGAACGGTTAAGGAATTCTGCACTAAACAATACTAGTTTTAAAGTAAGTAGAAAATATAAGGACACCATGTTTTCAATATATGCAATGGATATCTATGCAATGATAGATAAAGACATCCATTTAAAAGCATATAAAAGAAATTTAGAAATAGCATTACCATATGTCGAAAAGTTAATAGAGATTCTACCTGGGAGAACTGTTGTTACTGCCGACCATGGAGAAGCCTTTGGAGAGGTTATACACCCCCTACTACCTATAAGAGTCTATGGCTATCCATGGAGAATCAAAATCCCAGTTTTAATTAAAGTTCCTTGGCTTATAATAGAACCGGAAGAAAAAGAGCCTTCCGAAGACCTTAAAAAAGAGTTAATTGCTGTTAGAAGGGAATTTGCAGAGCGAAGAAAAGAAAAAGCAAAACTCAAACAGGCTATCAAAAATTTAAAACTAAAAAGGAGAATTTAGATAAGCGCCTTAAGATTTCCTACGATGAATTCAAATACGTATAAAGACTCCTGAAGTTTTTAAATGATGAGTTCTCAGAGCACGTTTTGGCGAAAAATTAACTGCTTCAGTACAGCCTAATAAAATAAATTCTATAATATTATCTTGGGCAAAAATATTTACTGCAACTATTTTTGATGCTCTAAAATTTGCTTTCTTATTCTTCTTCTAAGAATTACGCTTTTTTTAACAATTCTCCATTTCTCCAAATATTCATTAGTAAATCTAAGATGATTAATGCGGTTTCCTATGATTTTTCTAAGTATATCGATGGAATCGCTCTTACTAGGGAGTGGAATGTCTAATAACCACATTATAAAAGGTGTAACAAAATACGTTGGCAGTCTTTGGGGCCATGAAGCATCAATATGGAGCGAAGGTGCATATAACATAAAGACGCCATCTGGGTGGTGGTCGCTGGTGTCGACTCTAAGATACACTCTGCCATATACTCTGTTCAAAGCAAGAAAGAACCCTTGATCATAGTCTGGACATACTATTACTGGAGGAGCACGGTTTATATACGAACCCCAATATACTTCTTCACGAGGTTTAACCCATTTTATCCCACGAATATCTTTTAGCAGTTCAATAACTCTCTGAACATCTCTCGAACTTTTAACATAAACCCCGTGTGAGTAACGAGTTCCCATAAAAGCTTTAGAGTTAAGTGTGTCTATGCCTACTCTTATTTCTGGAGGCTTACCCTTAAATAGCCTGTATATTTTCTTAAGCGATTTTCTCGCAAGTTTTAGGGACGGACTATAAAGAATTCTTAAAATCGGAAGTATTTTTTTCGACATATACTTATACTCGCGCTTTGTCTGTAATTCGTGATGCTCTCTAATTAATTTCCCAGTTTGTCCTATTTTTACCAACCCATGCCTAAATAGTAGGTCATTAATGCTGATTCTCCATTTATAAAAGGAAAAACCATGGTCAGAGACAATTATTAAGGCATCCGAGTGATTAGTTAATAGTCTAACAATTCTGTCAATTATACTAAAAAGCTCAAGTTCGTGGTAAGTTGTTTTATCAAACAATAGTTCAGGCCTCGCATGAAGATAAAAATCTGGAACATTAAGGTTAACCCAATATAGCCTCCAATCGAGGTCCTCAACTGTCTTTCTAATCAATTCCTCGTAGATACGCATCATTTTTAGAGATTTTTCCATACAACTTAAAGAACTATTTTTTCTAATCTCCTCAGCGGAAAACAGATTTTTAACATATTTTCTCATATGTTGCGGATAATACAATATCTTAGGCGTGAAGAAGAGATGCGTAATTATGTTAGCATGCCTAATGGGTATCAATGGATAATCGGGTATTGGATTAATCATCACGCTACGTATCCCTTTCATAGCTAGCATTTCATGAATCCTTGGATGCATAAGATCAAGAGCTGTAAAGAGTCTTTGCTTAAGGGTTTTCGTATCTACATAATCAAAAGCAAATATACCATGCTTTCCAGGATTTACACCTGTCATTATACTACTCCACGAAGGAGGTGTGGATGGAGGAATCGTTGCTTCTAAAACAGATTTATATGCCTTTTGATTTTGATGAAGACTTTTCGTATAACGCATGGCTCCAGCTTTTAAAATTTTGTTGAAATAACGCCAAGACAATCCATCAAGTCCGATAACAGCAACTTTCTCCAAGCTTTCTTCCTCTTCCATTATAATAACCTCATGCGTTCCGTACTGTGATAACCTTAAATTTCCATCTTAAATGTTTAAAGATTTTGAATACCCCAAAGCGTTCGATGAAAAACAATACAGTTTCACATGTTCGTATTCATCAACGCACATTTAACTCAGTAAATAAAATAATGGTATCCTATGGATAAACTCAAAGCAAATTCGCCACGAAGTTGAGTGGAAATTTTACACTTCCTTTAAATATTACAAAAAAGAACTTAAAAAACATGAATTTAAAAAGCTAATGTTCCAATTTCATACTTAACCTTAACCTTAATATAAGTGTCCCAACTAGAAATAATAGTAGGCGCTCATTAGAATGAGATATGAAAAGACTTCCTTCGCCCAATGCAGAGTTTTTCGCAAGGAAATAGAAGCTTCTTAGGTACAATTCTTTTTCACCCTTAATCACCCGAGAAATTAGGGGGATCGTGAATGAAGATAATAGTATCAACTCATGCTTGGCTTCCTGTTGGTGGCGGTAGGTTTGTTATGGCTAAAGCGGCTGAAACATTCTTAAATGCTGGCTTTAACGTATACATTACTTCAACTTTTAAGTTTTGCAGACAAGAGTTTCTTAAACTGTATAATGTGGACTTAAGTAACGTTAAACATTATTCTCTCCCCCTTGAAATGCCTAAATTCTTCGGCTTATACCAAAGACTGATTTCGAGCATACCATTAAGAAAAGCTATTAAAAAGGAGAAACCTGACTTCGTCTTTACAGATAATGAGCTATACAAGCCAATCCTGGGGCTTAAGAAAAAGTACGGCTTCAAACTTGTGGAATACATCCATTTCCCATTTAAACTTATCCAACTCATTTTTTCTTCACCTTTCAAAGCAACAAAGATTTTTTCCGAAGACATTAGATCTGCGATTGAAACTTATATCAAAGATACTGAGCTTTATCATAAGAAGTATGAAAAAGGCCTATGGAGGCTATACTTTAATATTTGGTTGAAGTTCTATAGGATAATTGCTAGAGATAACCCGTTTTATAGTGACGACCTAGTGATTGTTAACTCAAAATATATCGCTAGATTAGTGAAACTACTATGGCACCGAGAACCAACAGTCATATACCCTCCTGTTAAGATTAGTGATCTTGCCTTAAATGCTAATAACCAGTTTGAAGATAGAGATGACGCGGTTGTAATGCTAGGAAGGATAACTCCTGAGAAGAATTTTGAAACCGTGGTAGAAGCAGTTGCCAAAAGCAAATATAAGCCTAAACTTAGGATCATTGGTGGAATAACAGTTGCTAACTATCCTTATCTTGAGAGGCTTAAAAATTTGTGCAAAAAAAGGAATATAAACGTTGAATTTCACATCAATGTTCCTAGGTCGGAAGTAGTTAAACTATTGACAACCTCTAAGATATTTGTTCACGCATGCATAGGAGAACACTTCGGAATAGCAGTCGTTGAGGGCATGGCTGCCGGCTTGCCAGTCATTGTTCACAAATCTGGAGGAACTTATCAAGATATCATAAATCATGGCACTTACGGAAGATATTATGAAACTGTTGAGGAACTTGCTGAAGGGATTGATGAGTTTTTGTCAAACCCCGAAAAATGGAAAAAATATCACGAGCTGTCTCTGACTAGAGCATCGGCATTTAGTGAAGAAGAGTTTTCAAGAAAGCTTCTTAGGGCGATTAAAAACATCTAAAAAGTAAGAATTCCTGTGATAGCAAATCTATTTGGGCGCAGTTATGGTACAAATTGTCATTCAAAGTTAGAAACTTAGACTGTACAATTTATTATATTAATTTAAATATTGCTGGCAAGTACGAAGTGAATTCCATTTTCTCCACAATTTCTAGTTTCCCGTTTTGGCAAGTAATATTTTATTGCCATATTTATCATTTCTGTTCTAAGAAATAACTTTTATATGTTTCCCATCATAGAATGAAACAAAAGCAACTGCTGATTAAATGACTTTGTATTTAAAGGCGATAACAACGGGTTAAGCCTAAATAATTGCTTAAATACGTTGTCATTTTCATCTTTCTCTTAAAATATTTCACAAAAACAGTAGTTAAAGACAAGGTTTGGTGGTATGTCTTGGATGATGAAACCTTGAGAAGTGCGCGGATAACCGCAAGAAGTGGAGTGATTTTAACCATAGGCCGAATAACCTCCACGTTAATATCTTTTGTGACCATGATTTTTGTCATTAGACTTCTAGGTGAGGAACAATATGGACTTTACGCGTTAGCGCTCGTTCCAGTTTCTATGATCGCATTTTTCCGTGATTGGGGTATCCCTTCAGCATTAACAAAATATGTCGCCTGGTTTAAAACGAGAGAGCAGATTCAAGAGATCAAAAAGTTCGTCACTATAGCTTTTCTCTTCTCTGTTTCTATTAGTATAGCATTAACAATTACCACATTCGTCTTAGCCAAGCCTATTGCCATGTTTTATCGAAAACTTGAGGTATTTCCATTAATTAAAATAGCTTCACTCGCTCTTATTGCTGGAGCCATTTACAGTATTTGTTGGGGTGTGTTTTTAGGATTTGAAGATACAAAATACAATGCAATCATGTTAATAATATATGCAGTAATAAAAGGCTGTCTTTCACTTATCCTAGTTTTTTTGGGATATGGCGTTTTCGGAGCAATAATAGGTTATGTGTTTGGTTTCTTAGCTTCCGCAGTATTTGGTGTCATTTTGCTTCCAAAGGAACTTTCAAAATATAAAGAAGGAAAGAAAATTAAAACAAATTCTTTAAATCAAGAATTAAGTTGGAAACATGCACTTAAAATTCTTTTAGGCTTTGGTCTACCTTTAGCAATTGCAAATATAATTATCGGTTTCAGAAACCAATTTTATAACCTCTTGGCGGGTAGACATTGTAGTAAATGGGATTTTGGCAACTATAGTGCCGCAGCTACTCTACTAAGCCCATTACCCGTTCTAACGCTGCCTATTATGAATGCTTTATTTCCAGCTTACTCCAAAATTGACGGTGTAAAAAATAAAAAATTGCTCGGTACTATATTTAAAATGGCTATAAAGTATGTATCATTGATTATTGTCCCCTTAACCGCTCTTATTATCGGGCTTTCAGAACCTCTGAGAATATTAATTTACGGCAATCGGTTTCCTGATGCCTCATTATATCTGATGCTCTTAGCAATTGTTTATCTCTACACTGTAATCGGTTACCTTAATTTTGGGCCCCTTTTAAAGGGGCAGGGACGTACAAGGGCTGTGATGATTGGTAATGCGATTGGATTAGCTATTGGCATCCCAACAAGCTTCCTGCTTATACCATTATTTGGCATAATCGGCCTAATTTTTACAAATATTTTAACTATCAGCATGATAATGGTGTTTTATATCGTATTTATTAAAAAACACTTCAAGATCGACCTAGATTGGAAATGTTCCATTAAAATTTTATTAGCTGGGATTTCCGCTGGTTTAACCGCATATTTCCTGCAGATTCATCTCAATAGTTATCCTATTGTTGAGTTAATAGTTGGAGGGCTTGTAGGGCTTGGCGTTTATATACTTATTATTTTAATTACTCGTACTTTAACTATGAAAGATATTCGAAATCTTAAAGTCATTCTTGGAAGCATCCGCCCTCTTAGGCACATTTTAAAACCGCATGCAAAGAAGATAGAAGAAATTTTAAAGAAAATAGTTGAATAACAAATACCAGTTGTTATTTATTAAAGCATAAAACATAAGTTTAATTAGTACTAAACTGATTAATTCCATCCTAAAATGTTATGTTATCAGAAAATTATTCATCTTTCCCTAAATATTATCAAGGGTGATCAATATCTTGAATTTAGATAAGGTAGCAGTTTACGGCCTTGGTGGTATTGGTTTAGGAATTAGTGCCGCCTGGATTAGAGCAGGTTACAAAGTTATTGGTGTGGATGTTGACAAAAATAAAATTAAAGAGATCAATCAAGGCAATGTTCAGCATCCCGATCCTTTAGTTGTTAAAACTATTTCAAAAGCAGTTAAGAAAAAATATTTTCATGCAATCACGGATGGCATTGAAGCTTCCAAATCAAGTAAAATAAAGATCGTCGCCGTACCCCTACTCATAAAGGAAAGTCGCCCAGATTTTACAGCTATAGATGATGCCGTTAGTAAGATCGCTAAAGGTCTTAAAACAAACGATGTTATTATAGTTGAGACAAGTCTCCCGCCTGGAACAACCTTAAATAAAATAAAACCCATGTTAGAAGCTATAAGTGGGCTAAAGGCTGAAAAAGACTTCTTTCTTGCATATTCCCCCGAAAGAGTAATGATTGAACACGTAGTCCGCGATATTGAGGAGTCCTATCCTAAAATCGTAGGTGGTGTAGGTCCCAAATCTACAAAAATCGTGGCCAAGCTTTACTCGAAAATCGCTAAAAGAGGAGTTATAAGGGTTACAAACGCAACTGTGGCAGAGTTTGAGAAACTTGTTGAGGGTGTTTATCGCGATGTCAATATAGCCCTTGCCAACGAACTAGCTGATCTCGCTAGAACCCTAGGAATAAGCTTTGAGGAAGCTAGATTAGCAGCTAATAGTCAACCATATTCGCATCTTCATAAACCGGGACCTGGAGTTGGAGGAATATGTATACCAGTTTATCCACGTTTATTGATGCAGGTTGCAGAAAAACTTGGTGTTAGGCTTGAGCTAACATCATTGGCTAGGAAAATGAACGAGAATAGGCCTAGAGATGTTGTTGTACTCGTTGAGAAGGCAATAAAACAACTAAGCAGCAATATGCCTGTCATAACTGTTTTAGGTCTTGCTTTTCGTGGGGGTATAAGTGATGTGAGGAACTCGCCTTCCTTGGAAGTTGCAAAAATGTTAGCGAAGAAGGGATATAGGGTTAGGGTTTTTGATCCGTATATAGATTCTTCTTTGCTTAAAGGTTTAGGTTTTGAGGTTATATCTAGTTTTGAAGACGTATTTACGGGAGTAGATGTTGTGGTTATAGCTACAGATCATCCTGAATTCAGAAAATTAAATCTTCATGATATTAAAAGACTAAGTGGCAAAGACAAAATAGCAATAGTCGATGCTAGAGACTTAATCGAACTTAAAGATCTTCCATCAAATATAATATATATAGGGATCGGAAAACCTTGGTTGAAGACGTAATTCTCGTTAAGACAACATAAGGTAAAAATAATAGTGCAATTCTCTTAATAAAAGGTCTACGGAGGATAAGATTCGTGAACGATTTTTATGTTAAAGAGAGTCTTGTAGGCAATTCTTACAATAATAGAAGCCATGGCATCTTTCTCGCTTTACCATTAAGAAAATTAAATATAAGAATAATTATTTA
>CAZOWB010000047.1:0-7610 GCA_964583315.1 uncultured Candidatus Bathyarchaeia archaeon
CTTCGGATTAGAACCAACCATTTATATGGTTAAAGTCAGCTACGATCAAAAGCCCTACAGGCGGGTTCTCATGGAGCTATGGGGCGCAAAAGTTTATCCGAGCCCGAGCACTAACACGGAAAGTGGAAGAAGAATACTTAAGGAAGATCCGGATAATCCGGGAAGTCTGGGAATAGCCATAAGCGAGGCTATAGAGGATGCTGTAACACATGAAAATGTGAAATATTCGCTTGGAAGCGTCCTGAATCACGTTCTATTACATCAAACAGTTGTCGGATTAGAAGCTAAAAAGCAACTGGAAACCGTAGATGATTACCCAGACTTAGTTGTGGGCTGCATAGGCGGCGGAAGCAGCTTCTCCGGCCTCTTTTGGCCATTCTACTATGATAAGATTTCAGG
Organism: uncultured Candidatus Bathyarchaeia archaeon; assembly: GCA_964583315.1. Lineage (GTDB taxonomy): Archaea > Thermoproteota > Bathyarchaeia > Bathyarchaeales > DTEX01 > DTEX01. Next base: position 400 of record CAZOWB010000047.1, read on the forward strand.
TAAGGCTCCAAAAGACATCCAGTTCTTAGCCGTTGAACCGACGGCATGTCCATCCATAACCAAAGGCTTCTACACCTACGATCACGGCGACGCCGCCCGCTTAACTCCCATGCTCAAAATGTACACGCTAGGACACATGTTCATTCCACCGCCAATACATGCCGGCGGCCTAAGATACCATGGAAAGGCGCCAACCCTCTGTCTGCTAAGTAAGGAAGGTATAGTTAAAACGGTAGCCTACAATCAGGTTGACGTATTTAATGCAGCTCACCAATTCACCAAAACAGAGGGATTTGTGCCCGCTCCAGAGCCGAGCCACGCGATAAAAGCAGTTATAGATGAAGCCCTAAAATGCAAAGAAACCGGCGAAGAAAAAACCATTCTCTTCCTACTATGCGGACACGGGCACTTTGACATGCAAGCCTTCGACGACTACCTACATGGAAAACTACCGCCATATGAGTATCCGGAGGAAAAAGTGCGGGAAGCCATGCGCAAACTCAGAAAACTATATCCATGGCTAAAAGTAGAAAAATAAACATTTCCGCTATCTTTTTTAAAAGAATAGAAATATTTGCTATATTAAAACACCTCAAAAGACCTCGTCTAAGTTTACTTAAAGATGTTCTACGATTTAGAAGAATGCAGAAGGATTGTCATGTTTTTGCATATTTTTCTTTTCTAAAGATTATGGTTTTATCTAAAACGGTAATCCTTCTAATTGTCTGTTTTTCTTGCAGATGTAGAGTAAGATTTAAATCTCTCACATACTCTACTCTTCAATCTAGGAAAGCGGCAGGTTTGTGTCCTAAAGGTGGAGGCGCATATTTACGATAGAAGAGTTCACTATTGCTTTGATAATGGTCTTTGCATTATCTATATTACTCTATATATCTAGCACTATTCTGTCTCGTAGATTAAACAAAAATGTAAGAAAGGGATTAAATGGTAAATCGCCATACGCTTGTGGAGAGAAGGTAATATCCCTAAATTCGAGGATAAATGTTTCCCTCTATAAATACTTAATCTATTTCCTTATGTTTGATTCTTCCTTGCTGATAATTGCGTTTGCTTCTCTCGTTATAAACGCCTTCAACTTATGGTTCTTTATACTCTACATTCTCATCATATTTGTTTCAAGCCTCTTTCTCTTGGAAGGTGAGAAATAATGCTGACAGCCAATTTAATAAGCTGGGCTATAAGAAAGTCACCTTGGGCTCTCCACTTTAATACTGGAGCATGTAATGCATGTGACATTGAATTAGCTGCGCTCTTAACTCCAAAATATGATGTTGAGCGTTTCGGGATCCTGCTTAAGCCATCGCCTAGGCATGCAGACGTATTACTTGTAACCGGGCCTGTGACAAGACAGTGTGCGCCAAGGCTTAAACAGATATATGAGCAAATGCCAAGTCCAAAGTTTGTGATCGCTATAGGAACATGCGCCTGCTCGGGTGGAGTCTTTAAAGATAACTATAATGTGCTAGGCGGGGTTGACAAAATTATACCAGTGGACATGTATATTCCAGGTTGTCCACCGAAACCTGAGGCTATAATTGATGGAATTCTAAAGCTTCTCAAGTCTTAGCGGAGGTGAAGTTTCAAACGACTACCACTGAACGTAAGATCCTAAAAGTCTTGAGTGATGGACTAAAAGATAAAATCCTTCAAATTCAAACTCTCCGTCCAAATAAGACTTTAATAGTGGTTAATCCCGACGTCCACAGAGAAGCAATAAAGATAATACTGGAAAATTTTAGGAGGGTTGGTTTATCCGCGATTACAGGTTTAGATTCAGATGAAAACATTGAACTCTTATATCATATCCGGGCTGAAGAAGCATTGATCACTATTAGAACATCTCTGCCGAAACAAAAACCGGAGATTGGAAGCATAACCGATCTTATCCCTGGAGCTAACTTCCATGAAAGAGAAGTAATGGATCTTCTAGGTGTAACCTTCATTAATCATCCATCACCTAAGAGGCTGATTCTCCCGGAAGATTGGCCTGAAAACCTTTTCCCACTTAGAAAAGATGCGGATTTAACATCAATTAAAAGCATACCCCCTAAAAATCCTGCTCCCCCAAAAATGAAAGAAGCGAAAAACTCTAAGAATGAAATTCTAGTGAAAGTGTTTTTCGGCCCGCAGCATCCAGCTTTGATAGAGCCTGAAAGGTTCTCGCTTAAGGTTGATGGCGAGACCGTTATGGAAGTTGAACCCCGTATAGGCTATATTCACCGTGGAATTGAGAAGGCAGCGGAGCGGCGTACCTACCTTCAAGACATTTATCTCGTTGAAAGAGTTTGCGGAATATGTAATGCAGCTCACGCAGCATGCTTCTGTCAAACTGTTGAAGCTTTGCTCGGCGTGAATGTTCCTCAAAGAGCTAGATATTTGCGCACAATAATCCTTGAGCTGAATCGTATCCACAGCCACATGCTTCTCCTTGGACATGCAGGTTTAGAAATAGGCTATGAAACACTCTTTCACTACATGTGGCGTGACCGTGAACCAATAATGGATTTAGTTGAACTTTTGACCGGAAACAGAGTGTTAACATCTTTCATTACAATTGGCGGGGTGAGACGAGACGTAAAGGAGAACGCTATCTCAGAAATAAGGAGAGTAATTAGAGAACTCAAGGAAAAACTGAACTTTTATAGAGAGATATTCGAGAATGACCCCACATTTAGGGCCCGCACAAAAAATGTAGGCATACTTAAAATGGAAGACGCTCTGAAACTATGCGTTGTTGGACCAGTTGCCCGCGGATCAAATATTGGGATCGATGTAAGAAAGGATGATCCATACGCTGCATACGACGAAATTCCATTTAAAATGATTGTTCGTTCAGAAGGTGATTCATGGGCTAGATTTATGGTTCGCTTAGAGGAGATAGATGAAAGCATTAAAATAATAAGTTATGCGCTGGATAATCTGCCAAGCGGGCCCTATAGGGTTAGGGTTCCGAGAGTTGTTCCAGCCGGCGAAGCCATAAGCCGGGTGGAGGCCCCTAGGGGTGAGCTATTCTATTACATAAAAAGTAATGGCACGGCTTATCCTGAAAGAGTCAAAATACGGACACCAACCTTCGCAAATATTTTCTCGTTTGTTAATATCGCTAGGGGCTGCAATATTGCGGATATTCCAGTAATATTCTCAAGCTTAGATCCATGCTTTTCATGCACTGATAGATAGAGGAGGTTTGGTTAAGCCTATGAGTTTAAGTTTTGATTTTATTTTCCGCCTGCTCATCTTCCCAGGCTTCATATTCATCTTTACCCTTTCAATGTTATGTGATTGGATGGAGCGGAAGATAAAGGCACGCATGCAAAATAGAATGGGCCCCACATACACTGGTCCAATCGGCATACTACAGCCAATGGCGGACTTAATTAAATTACTAGCGAAGGAGGATATTGTTCCATATGGAACAAAATCTCTGCTCTATAAAGCTGCGCCCTTAATTTCTTTCTCAATATTTATGTTAACTCTCCTTATCATACCTATAGATGGCGCTGAGATAATTCCGGGATTTAGCTTTGAGGGAGATTTAGTACTTGTTTTAGCAATGATGGTTATCGCTAACTTCTTTCTATTTTTTGCCGGATGGGCGTCAAGTAATCCGTTAAGTACAATAGGTTCCGCTAGGATTCTAACGCAGCTAATAGGATATGATATTCCAATGTTCATTCTCGCTTTAACCCCAGCTTTTCTCGCTAGAAGTCTCAGCATATCAGCAATTGCGAACGCTCAAAAGATTCCCTTCATACTCCTTATGCCCTGGTCATTCATTATTTTCGTTATTACGCTTCAAGCCGAATTAGAGAAGGATCCGTTTGATATTCCTCATGCTGAAACTGAGATTGTCGCCGGCTATGAAACAGAATATACGGGGCGGAGATTAGCCTTCCTGAAGATGTCTAAGGATTTGCAGATGCTTCTTGGAGCAGCGCTTATCACCGAATTATTTTTGGGAGGAGCAAACGGTCCACTGATCACCGTCGGCTTCTCATCTCTCTGGAAAACTTTGTGGTTCACTTTAAAGGTGTTGCTGATTGTTGTTTTAATGGTGTATCTAACGTGTGTTTTCGCTAGGCTCCGAATTGATCAAGTGGTCGTCTTCAATTGGAAAACATTACTCCCCTTGTCCTTGATTTCGCTTGTTGCATCTGTTATACTAAAATTGTTTATGGTTGGTGGTTAAGAATGGTTAAGATCTCACCGATGCTGAAGGAAGTTATTTCCCAAATTTTTAGGAGGCCTGCAACTCGTAAGTATCCTTACGTTAAGCCAAAAGTCCCCGAGGGCTTCCGCGGAATGCACGTCTTTAACAGTGAATTATGTATTGGCTGTGGCCTATGCGCTAGAGACTGCCCGTCGGGAGCAATAGAGATGATCAATGTCGGGGGAAAGAGGAGACCCATCTTCCATTTAGATTTATGCATATTCTGTTATCAGTGCGCTGAGAGCTGCCCGAGAAGCGCTATCAAATCCTCAAGCGTATTCGAACTCGCTTCAAAGAGTAAGTCGGCTCTCATCATAAAGTCTTCTGGAAAATCTGATGGAAGGTGATGAATCTGATCCACGAACTAATAGTTGCTGGCATAATAATGTCGGCGTGTCTAGCGGTTTACTTAGAAGAGGCAATATACTCCCTAATTTCCCTGGTAATCATGTTCATCTTAACGGCCATCCTTTATTCGCTGAGCGGCGCCGTTTACGCGGCTCTCTTCCAACTAATGATGGGTGTTGGAGCGTTAACTGCTTTCTTCCTGTTAAGCGAGGAGCTTACTGAGAAAAGTAAGGTTAAATACGTCTCAAAGAGAACTCTCCTAACGGTAGCTGCATCGTTGCTCCTAGTAATACCTACAATTCTTTTTTCAGCAGAAAACATCGATATTGGCGTCTCATGTGGTGTTTCGCTTCCCTCAGCCCTTTGGGAGCTAAGAGGCATCGATGTTATTCTACAGGGCCTTGTTATATTAACTGTTGTTTTAGGGGCTTCCATAGTATTATATGAGAGAAGAAGGGGGAGAAAGTGATGAACTACATTGTGCTCTCACTCATATTACTAGCGGTAGGCTTTTACAGTTTACTTTCCAAGCGCAGTTTCCTAAAAATATTGGTCTCCATAGAGATCATAGCCACGGCAGCTACAATGAATTTCGTGTTATTATCTTCCTCCGTAAATAGGGCTTTAGGTGAAGCTCTCTTGATTCTCGCATTCTCAACTGACACATGCGTGAATGCCATAATCCTGTCTTTACTCGTCATAGCCGCAAAGAAGTATGGAAGACGCGATATTAGTAAGTTGGCGGAGCTAGAAAAGATGAAAGGAGATGAAAGAGGAGGCTAAATAAGTATGATCCCATATTCGCCGTGGCTTATCTGGATTATTCCTATTATTTCAAGCTTGCTTATTCCAGTAGCTGCACATTTAGGTGGGAAATCAAGAGAATATTTCGCGGTTGCAGTGGGCTTAATTACCACGGTCTTTGCGTTTTCTATAGTTCCCGACGTATACTTCGGCGTTTTGAAGAGTTCAGATTTTACATTCCCATGGATTTCCTCCTTAGGCATTAGTGTAGGCGTTTTCATTGACTCACTAAGTGTTTTGTTTGCGAATTTAGCAGCCTTCTTCAGCTTAGTAGTATTAATCTATTCTATTGGCTATATGGCTGAGGAAAAAAACCTAACATACTACTACTTTTTCATGCTACTTTTTATGGGTTCTATGATAGGCCTAGTTACGTCGGACAACTTTCTTCAAATGTTTATTTTCTGGGAGATTGTGGGGCTCTGCTCCTATTCGCTTGTTTCATTCTGGCATCATCGCTCCGAAGCGGTTCGTGCAGGAATCAAAGTCTTCTTAATGACTAGAGTAGGCGACGTCTGCTTTTTGGCTGCTATAGGTCTTTTATATGCGAGTTTAGGCTCATTCTCCTTCTCCTATGTGATGGCGCATATAAAGGAGATTCCAATATCAACATTAACCATAATTGCCTATCTAATGCTTATGGGGGCCATTGCGAAGTCAGCTCAGCTACCATTGCATACTTGGCTTTATTCTGCGATGGAGGCGCCAACCTCAGTTAGCGCTCTCCTGCATGGAGCAACAATGGTTAAGGCCGGTGTCTACTTAATCGCTAGACTCTTCACGTTGCTAGGTCCAGCAGTAACCTTGATTCCCATGTGGTTGCACTGTGTTGCTTGGGTAGGCGCTCTCTCCGCATTTATCGGAGCTACTTTAGCCCTATACACGCCTGACATAAAAGGTGTGCCAGCCTACTCAACTATAAGTCAAATAGGGTTCATGTTCGCTGCTTTAGGCGCAGCCTCCTCTCCTTCCTCATTAGGCTGGTTCGCCGCTCTATTCCACATGATAAGCCACGCCTTCTTTCAAGGTTTAGGTTTTCTTGCAATAGGCGGCATAATTCATGCGTTGGGAACCCGCGACATGCGCCAGATGGGTGGACTAAGAAAGCTTATGCCCATTACATTCTGGCTCTGTATAGTTGTTATGTTGGCTAGAACCGGTGTGCCTCCATTTGCTAGCTTCTTTAGTAAAGGCTTTATTATAAGTAGTCTATGGTTGACCGGTGATCTCCTGCTTGTATTAACAATCTATGCATCCACGGCTATAACATTCGCTTACACACTTCGCTTCATTATATTAACATTCTTTCTTGAGCCCTCAGAGCTTGTGAGGAAAACCCATTTACATGAGCCGCCGAAAACAATGCTCTTTGCATCCAGCATATTAGCCGCCCTATGCTTCGCTTGGGGATTTCTAGGTCCCTCAATTGGCAGATTTATGGGAGTTAATGTAGAGATGGGCTTAGACAAAGTTTTCAGCCTAGAAACCTTAGTTTTCATTTTAATTCTTCTTGTAGGCGGCACCCCCATATACATTAACTACTATGAGAAATCGGAGATTATGAAGAAAATCCGAAATAAATTCCTAGGTCCCCTAATTTTACTTTTGGAGCATGGTTACTTCTTCGACGTCTTTTATGAAAATGCTATTGCTAGAGGTGTCCTATTAGCCTCAGGGGGGATCAGACATGTTGAGAACTTCTTCTTTGGGCGAATACCATATATGTTCGCTAACGGCGTTTTACGGTTGGCGGGCGCCATTCAAAAATACTTAGATATTCTTGTTGATGAAATGCTTTATATCGCGGTGAATAAAACTGTGATTTCAG
>CAZOWB010000048.1:0-7603 GCA_964583315.1 uncultured Candidatus Bathyarchaeia archaeon
CTGGTTGGGGCTCACGGTTAGGCCAAACTAATCCATTTATGCAGAAGTTTCCGTCGTTTGGTTGGTCGCCGAAGTCCCCGCCGTAAGCCCACCATTCACGCCCATCCTTGGTTACCCGCTTAAGCCCTTGATCAACCCAGTCCCATATGAAACCTCCACATACGCGCTTGTATTTGCGGATTACCTCCCAGTACTCTTTTAGATTGCCTGTGCTGTTGCCCATTGAATGAGCATACTCGCACATTATTATTGGCCTATCTTCCTCAGGATCCTCAGCCAACTGGATCAGTCTTTCAAGAGACGGATACATCACGCTTATTATGTCAACGCTACGGGAGATTTTTCTTTCCCCTGCATGTATGGTTCCCTCATAATGTACGGGTCTTGTAGGATCGTATCCGTGAACCCAACCTGATAATGCATCGTGATTCGGCCCATAGCCAGATTCGTTTCCAAGAGACCATATTATAACGCATGGATGGTTTTTATCCCTCTCAACCATCCTCACAAAACGCTCCATGAAAGCGTGAAGCCATTCAGGATCATGCGCTGGCTCCACATACTTGGGAAACTTCTCTGATAATTCCTTCATTATCTCAGCTAGCGGTCTTTTCTCTAGCTCTTTCCGAAACTCCTTAAGTATTTCATCCCAAGATTTTCCGAGGGCTCTTTCAATCTGCCGGATTAATCTTGAGAAGCCAACTAAACCATGACATTCAATGTTGGCTTCATCAATTACGTATATGCCATATTTGTCGCATAGATCATACCATGCTGGGTGATTCGGATAATGGGATGTTCTCACAGCGTTAAAGTTGAAGCGCTTCATAAGAATTATATCCTTTATCATGGATTCGATTGTTACTGCATGTCCTCGAACGTCATCATGTTCATGCCTATTAACGCCTTTAAGGTAGACTGGAACCCCATTTATGAGTATACGTCCATCTTTAATCTCGACTTGGCGGAAGCCTACACGGCAACTCTCAACTTCAACTATTTCTCCAGCTTCATTTTTTAATGTTAGAAGCATCGTGTACAGATATGGGTCTTCGGCAGACCATTTTCTAGGCTTAGAAACCTTTCTCTCAACTTCAACTATTGCTTCGTTTTTCGGCATTATCTCTCCAATCGAAGTTATTATAGGCTCGCTGAATACCGGCGAACCATCATGATTAAAGAGTTTTACTTCCAGAATGTGCGGTTTAGAGGGGGCGTCTGAGTAGTTTTTTATGTTAACTCTCACCTTTAGAATTGCATTCTCATAGTTTTCATCGAATATTGTTCTCACAAAGAAGTCTCTTATATGTAAGTTTGGAGTACAATAAAGATATACGCTACGAAAGATTCCGCTTAGCCGCCACATATCCTGATCTTCAAGGTAGCTTCCATCGCTCCAGCGTAAAACCTCAGCTGCCAACAGATTTTCTCCAGGCTTAACATAGCGTGTAATGTTAAATTCCGCCGGCAGACGGCTGTCTTGACTATATCCAACCGGATGCCCATTAACCCAAACATAGAATGCTGAATCAACGCCGTCAAAGACTAGGAAAATTTGCTTATCAGACCATTCATTCGGAATTGTAAATTTTCTCCGATATAGTCCAGTTGGGTTCCAGTCATGTGGGACGCGGGGGGGATCAGCATGGAATGGATAGCGAACATTAACGTAGATTGGTTTATCATATCCTAACATTTGCCAGTTACTTGGAACCGGTATTAAATCCCAATCTTTTACATCATATTCTGGCTTATAGAAGTTCTTTGGAACGGAATTTGGGTTATCATATAATTTGAATTTCCATTCGCCGTCAAGTGATAGAAACCAGGGGGATTTCTCTCTAATGCACTTAAGCGCCATCTTCTCATCTGGATAGACCATGAGAGTTGCGTGAGCTGGTTCCTTATTTATTCCAGTAACCTTTGGATTCTCCCAATCCGGAACGTTCTCCATAAAATTATCCGCACTCATAATTTTCACCAATCCTAACTATAAATTATTAGATGGTTGCCTTAATGGAATTTTCGAAGCCCTCAGATATTTAGGTTAAAGGCTATTATTACACAATTATCTCTCTTAATTGTTTAATTATTGTCATCTCAGATCTCTTCTTAGACATAATTGCTTTCAATTATAGAAAAATTCAAATTTTAGTGCATTAATATTATTAGATATTCAATTTAAGAGGGATTCTAATGCCTAAATATCGAATAAACATTTTTTATGTTATATCTTTAATTTGCACATTTATTCTTATAGGTTACATATGGTTTATCTTTCTTCCACAATTTGAGGGAACAATGGAGTATCAAGCCATAAAAACAATAGTACTCTTTATAATCTTTCTTCTATTCATATCCATTGGCATTCAATTATTTTTGTTAAAAACGCAACAAAAGTCGGAGAAATCCAATGATCTTAATTCTAAATGAAATTTCATAAGAGAATTATTGATTGAATATCTCTATAACCACTACAAGATGGAGACTCTAATAGAATTTTAATTAATACTTATCTTTTCTTTTTAATATTAATAAAAATAAGGGTTACGCCGTTAAGAGACTTCGCACTATACATTTTATACATTTATATACTATTTTCTTCCTCCTTTTAGGTAAAAATGAGAGAATATTGAAGTAGAATAAAGTGATTTCATTTAATAGGGGACGTTGGATGGGACCTATCAGAGTGGCTTATCAATGATTTGTAAGGTTTTGGAGTAAACACGGATGGGATAATTCGCGAATAGGGGGAGGTTGGTGCAAGCATTATAATAACTAATCCAATCATCAGAGATAGAAGCATAATATCTTATAGGGGAATAGGAGACATAATAGCTTCCATTAATATAAAGAGAAAAGAAGAGTACTTCTTAACGCTGAATGGCATAACATTAATAGCTTCACAAAACTTACAAGCATAAAAGTAATAATGAATTGATTTATAAGAAAATCATCAGGGCTTTCTCGCACAACTATGGAGGAAAGCGGGCATCTCAAAAAACTTTGTGTGAAAAGATTCTTAATTTTCGGCGTTTAGCTTCGCTTTTCTTTTATGAATCTTTCGTAAATTTTGAGGGTTTGCTCCGCAGCTTTTCTCCACGTGAAATACTTTAAAACTCTTTTTCTCCCGTTTCTTCCCCATTGCCGCGCTCTTGATGGATCTTTAAGTACCTCTTTAATTCCCCAAGCTATATCTACAGGATCATCTCCGTTTACGTGAACGCCATTCTGTTCTGGGCCAGCGGGCATAACTTGCTCTCTGAAACCGACTACTCCTTTAGCGCCAACCACTACGGGTTTTTCCATGGACATAGCTTCTAAGCTTACGATGCCGAATGGCTCATAGACTGAGGGGAATACGCATAGATCTGAGGCTGCATAGTGCAGTATTCGCTCTTCTTCGGATACAAATTCAAAGCGACATACGATGTTTTCGCTTATGCCAAGGCGGTCAGCCATTTCCATTATGTCATGCTGTTCTTCTCCTTTTCCAAGAATTACTAACTTTGTTTTCGGATAATCAGCTAAAACGAGCTGCATTGCCTGAACTAGGTTTCTAACGCCCTTCACCCATGTCAGGCGGCCGATGAAGAATATCATTTTTGTGTTCGGATCTATTTCATATCTGCTTCTTAGCTTTTGTATATTGTCTTCTGTACATCTTTTTGGGTCATATACTTTGGGATCAACTCCATTCCAAACCACGTTTATCTTTGATTCCGGCCATCCATGTTTAGTTAAGTCTTCTTTCATAGCGTAACTTACTGTTATAATGCCATCTGCTTTTTCAGCCATAACTGATTCCAGATGGCTAACGACTGCTGATCCGCCTCCTCCGCTTCTACCCCACTCGGTTGAATGTACATGGAATATTACAGGTATTTTTAGTTCGTTCTTGCAGATAATTCCTGTAACGCTACTCAGCCAGTCATTAATGGAGATTATGCTATATTCGTACTGCTCCTTCTTAATGACGGCGTTTATCATTTTTGCAGCTGCTAAAATGTTGTATACGAACATGTCATTAAAGAACTTGATGTTTGTACCCCATCTTTTTAGATCCTCTGACACAAATATGGGAAAGATGTTGCTCGCATTCACGATGATGGGTCGATGAACTTCAACGCCGCCTAGAATCTCTCTTGTTTTTAGATTGCCTGGGTTGAACGTGTAAACGCAGACACCCCAGCCAAGAGAAATAAATTCTCTAGTTATATATTCCGCGTAAGTTCCAAGTCCGCCGACAATTGCTGGGGGGTACTCCCATACAAAAAAGGCAATTCTCAATTAATTCACTCTTCTCATGTAAGATTAGAAATCACCTGAAATAAATCTTTACATTCTTTTTCTATATGGAAATTAAGGGAGGATTCTTTCTACGCATGTTCAGGTGGACGTTGATAAGCAACATGATCCGCTATGCTTTCTTTTACTCTGAAAAATGTGGTTACTTATTAATCAAATTAACCTTTGAGCTATTTGCTATTGGAATGGGAGCGGGTGGGATAGCATATACTCTGCTCAAGCTTTAGTTATGGACACTTTAAACGTTATCACCCCTTAATCGCACTTATTATGGGTGTTAAGAATTTACGTTATTTAAGAGAGCATAACTTGCTGAAGAGAACTGTGCTTTTATTTGGGCTTGGAACTTTAATGTTTATAGTTATCCTTGTATGGCACTTGAGATTTCATATTTAAATTTTCATCAAAATTAAATCTTTGCTCTTTTCAATAGAAGGGCATTAATTGTAACGCTTATAGAGCTTAGAGTCATAGTTACGGCAGCGATCTCCGGCCTCAAAATTATTCCGAATGGAACAAGGATTCCAGCTGCCGCTGGAATTGCGAGAACATTATAGCCTGTTGCCCATACTAGATTTTCGTTCATTTTACGCATTGTTTTTCTACTGAGAACTATTAGCTTAGCGACGTCTCTCGGGTCATTTTTAATTAAAACAACGTCAGCTGATTCCACGGCGACATCTGTGCCTGCGCCGATCGCTATGCCAACATTTGCCTGCGCTAGGGCTGGAGCATCGTTTATTCCATCGCCCACCATCACCACATTCTTTCCCTGATCCTGCAGCTGCTTTACTGCCTTTGCCTTATCTTCGGGTAGAACCTCCGCGAAAAACGTGGCTAAATCCAATTCCTTAGCGACGTAAGCAGCTGTCTGCCTATTGTCACCGGTGAGCATAGCCACCTCTACGCCGAGTTCCTTTAGGGTCTTCACGGCTTCTCTGGATTCATCCCTTATTATGTCCGCCATAGCGATTAATCCTTGAATCTTCTTCTTTGTAGTGACGTAAATGACGGTTTTACCCTGAAATGAAAGTTTTGAGACTACATCTTCATATTTTTCTGGACTTAGCTTTAAGTCTCTCATGAGGTTTGAGTTACCCAAGTAAACCTCTTCTTTGCTGAGGATGGCCTTAGCGCCCTTACCTGGGATAGCTAAAAATTTTTTGGCTTTCCTGATTTGGATTCCTTCCTCCTGAGCTTTCTTAACTATTCCCTTCGCTATAACATGTTCTGAATTGATTTCTATAGCTACAGCCTTTTCCAGTATTTCTCTTTCGCTCCAGCCGCCTAATTTAACTATGTCTGTGACGCCGAATTCCCCTTTAGTTAGGGTGCCTGTTTTGTCGAATATTACAATATCGATTGTTTTGCCGATCTCAAGGGCATCGGCATTTTTAATGAGCATTCCTTTCTTAGCAGCTATAGTTGTTGCTATTGAAGTTACGGCGGGAATGGCTAGTCCTAAAGCGTGGGGACATGTAATCACTATAACTGTGATGGCTAGAGTCAAAGCGAAGAGGCTTCCTGCGCCAACCCCAAACCAGAAGGTGAATGTTCCTGCGCCTGCAAATATCGCTATAAGAGTAAGGTAGTTTGCTGCTCTATCGGCGAGTCTCTGAGATCGAGGCTTGGAAGTCATGGCTTGCTCAATGAGCTTTATTATTTGGGCAATCGCTGTTTCTTCTCCCGTTTTTGTCACGCGAACTCGAATGGCTCCTTCAATGTTGAGGGTTCCTCCAATAACTTCATCACCCTTCTTCTTTCTAACAGGCTTTGATTCCCCTGTGACCATGGCTTCGTTTACTGATGTTTCACCCTCTAAGACTACGCCATCTATCGGAATCTTCTCGCCGGGTCTAACAAGAACTATGTCGCCTACTTTAAGCTTTGATGTTGGAACCTCCACGATGGTGTTCTCTCTTATTAGGTTTGCTGTGGGCGGAATCAATTTAACAAGCTCTTTGAGGGCTCCCGCCGCGCTTCTCTGAGCTTTCATTTCCATCCAGTGTCCAAAGAGAAGAAAAGCAGTTAGGGTGCTGATTTCCCAATAGAAATCTGGCGCTTCAAAAAGGAAGGTTGCGCCTAAACTATATAAGTATCCTGCTAGGAGGGCAATTGTTACTAAAACGTTCATGTCAAGACTATGCATCTTTAATGATTTTATGGCTCCTCTATAGAAAACAGATCCACCATATAGGACGACTATTGAAGCAAATATGGCGAGTAAGTAATTCCATACTGGTGATTCCGGTAATGTGTAACCCATCCATTGTTGGATTGAGGGAGACAAAATTAAAACAGGAATGGCGAAAATCGTTGCAACCAGAAAGTGCCTTTTCATTTCAGCCTCCATCATAGCATGATGGTCATGCACTGGAATCTTCTTCATTTCCATATAGACTTTTTCATGAACTGGCTTTCGCTTTTCACAGCGGATTGCGCATTTCTTTAATTCGCTTATTACGTCATTGGCGGATACCATCCCTCTATGAACCTTCACTTTTAATATGTTGTTCACTGGATCAAAGGCAGCGTCGATGACATGTTGGATGGCTTTCGCCATATCTTCTACCTTGCAAGAACATTCAGGAGATATATAATCCTGAACCTCTAATTCTATAGTCTTATACTCACTTTCCATATTAAAAACGCTCTTAAGCACCGTGCATGAATGAAGGAATCATTAGAATAAAAGTATTTTTGTTTTTCATCTAGAAAATTATATGAATTTAGATTATGTAATTTCAGATTTCCTGAAGGTTTAAGAAAAAATATGGGATTTTTAAGTTTTGTTGTCTTTTGCCTTAATTTTTACGTCGCTTTTTAGTGGCTAAGAAGCATAAAGCCACTATTGAAGTTATTAGTAGCGCTAGAATTCCATATGTTGGTTGTGGTAATGCTGATTCAGGACTGTTGTATATTATTTTTCCACCTACCGGGGGAGCGCTGGGCTGTATGCCCGGTCCTCCAGCGTCAACTATTATTCCGTTGGCATCTCCATCATCGTCGCCTAAACCTCCATCGGTTAACTGTATGATTATGACGTTATCTCCGTCGTCGTCATTTATGGGTATTTGATACCATCCCTCTGGAGTATGGTACTTCCAATATTGAGTTCCAACAGGCATGCTAGACGGTAGAGTTACTGTAATGTTTACTGTTTGGCCGGGGGTTAGCCCTGTTATTCTGAAGGAGAAGAATCCATGTGGAAACTCTAGGTTTGGTTTGCCTTCAGAGGGTAGGGTTGACTCATCTACCGCCGTTAGGTCTTCTATTGATCCGCTGTCCGATTCAA
>CAZOWB010000049.1:0-7541 GCA_964583315.1 uncultured Candidatus Bathyarchaeia archaeon
TGGGGGATCTCAAGAACAGAAAACCTAGTTAAAGAAATGATTAACATGATGAACCTTCAGGATAGAATCAAAGATTATCCAGGCGCCCTCAGCGGTGGCGCAAAACAGAAGACGGCGATTGCAAGAGCCCTCGTCTCAGGCTCACGCCTACTATTACTCGATGAGCCCTTAGGCTCATTAGATGCAAAAGTGAGAAAAGTTCTAAGATATGAGCTAAGAAGAATCACCAAAGACCTTGGTTTAACAGCCATTCATGTAACACATGACCAGGAAGAAGCCATGTCCATTGCTGACAGAATAGTTGTTATGAGAGCTGGTGAAATAGTCGAGGTTGGCACGCCGCTTGAGCTTTATTTACACCCCAAAAATTTGTTCACCGCAAACTTTGTTGGAGAAGCGAATTTCTTCATATGTGATTTGATAGGTGAAGAGAATAACTACACAAAAATTGAAGTGAACGGGAAAATCCTTTACAGCTCCTGTAAAGTAGACTCCAAACATAAAAAATTGGTTGCGGCCATAAGACCTGAATTTATACTCATGAAGAAAACCAGCAGATCCAAGGATTCATGGAGAGGTGTAATCGAAAAGAAAGCCTTTTTAGGAAGCTCAATTCGATTTGAGGCGCGAACCGAAAATGATAATTTATTAGCGATAAAGAGACCTGCCTCTGAAGCGCTAAAATTTAAGATTGGAGACCGCGTGAACCTTATACTACCACGTGAATCTCTGCTTTTATATCCCTATCCTGAGGAAGGATTAGAAAAGGCAATTTCCATAGAATAATTTAATCTTTTCAATAGCTAAAGCCCAAATTTTAGGAAAAAATTAAAATAATTATTGCCTCTTGTTATTCTTACTTAAAGGAGCTTCCATTCATGGAGCGATGGTTTGAAAAAAGACGTAAAAATAAGGTTCTTGATATCGCATATCGCCAGATGACCTTAGCGCTTGATACGGTAAACGATCTGGAAAGAGCGATCAAGGCTGTTTTTTCAGGGGACAAAGACGGCGCAAAAACCACCATAGAAAGGCTTTTCCTAGTGGAGGAGGAAATAGATAACCTAAGAAGAACGGTTTTTGAGGAGCTAACTAGAGGCAGCTTACCCTTCAGAGATAGAGAGGACATAATGCACCTTGTTAAACGCTTGGATGTAATGGCTGATTTCGTTAAGGACTCCGCAAGGAGCATAATGATCCTACTCGACGCTGAAGTCCCCAAAAGCATTTGGAAAGCCTTCTCGGAAATGTCATCGGGGGTTGTTAGGTGCGCTGCAAGACTTAAGGAAAGCCTAAAACTACTCAGTGAAAATCCATCTAAAGCTAGAGCTCTATCATTAAAAGTTGAGGAGGAAGAAAATAAGGTTGACAAACAATATTTAAAAATAAAATCCCTACTTCTAGAACATGGCAATAAGGTGAATCCGGCTGTTCTGATGCTTCTGAAGGATTTAGCCGATTACATGGAGGATGCAACCGATAGCTGCGCTGATGTTGGAGATTATATAAGAGTTTTAACCGTGCCTAAGTAAACCATAAAATTTCTTTGCTCACCCCAATAGAAAACTCAATCCATAGATGCAATGCTTATTATCTACTACCCTCACGCATCTACTTTTCAGATTGTTTAAGCAATTAAGCATATTTTGCTATTTCTAAATTTAGCGCTAAATTTAAAAGGAAGTTCCCTCCTCGTTTAAGGAGTATGTGTAAAGAAGATGAGAAGAACAAGTTGATCTCCCCAAAAAAGATCGATATAAAGGGTTTCTCCAACTTTCAATTCCAAGCCGCTTACCTCGCATATTCAGAAGCCTATGATAAGGCAACCGACCCCGAAATTAAAAAGTACTTAAACCAGAACATAATTGAACTACGAGAAAATAAGATAGACTATCAAACATTTTATAGGAACATAAACCAGTATCGCTCAATCGACAGCTCGCAGCTCCGATACAGATCAAACATAAAAACACAGAGTAAAAGCAGATGGCGCAACCAGATGCGGAAAATAGAGAGAGAAAAGAGATACGAAAAGTAAAAAGAGGGTCTAAAGAAAAATTTGCCGCTAAAAACACTTTAAAACATCTAAAATCCCCTTTTCACCTAAAATTTATTACTTGGTAATTTATTTTTTTAAAAAGGTCGTGACTCATCGTATGTTCACAGAAAACTTAGCGCCTAACATTCAGCAACCATTAACGCAGGATGTTATGAGCTGGATTTTCCAACTAATCTGGATACTTGCGTTCATAATTATTTGGATTTATGGACAGCGCATCCAGACAGCCCTCATGCTTAGAGAAATTGAGGGATCTCTCTTTAAACTTAAAGCTATGAGAGACAAAGGGCGTCAAATAGCCATATCAACAATTAAGGAGATAGGCAAGCCCACCGAAGATCCAACGGCTAGAGTTGACCGGTTACTGGAACACGTGGATATAGGACCTGTTAGCCTAGATCCAACCGGCATAATCAGGAGACTAGAGCACATAATAAATGTTAGAGACTTCAGGCTTAAAGACGAAATTAGGCATATGGCTCCACAAGCAGATGAAACTCAAATAAATAATTTAACGAATTTAGTTGAGGCTGCCCTAGCGTTAAATCAGATCTACAAAATCGTGAGACATTATTATCTGATGGGAAAGAAAACACTAAGCTTCTACATTATTCTCCAGATCCAAATGATTCTCCCACTCATAATGAGAGAATCTGAAGCATTTGCAAGAGCCTTGAAAGCCTTCACCTTAGGTCAGCCAATAGGGGATGGAGCTGGGGCGCTTGTGGCTGCAAGATTAATGCACGGCAAAGAAAAGCGGTTAATAGCCCAAGACACTGTTGTGAGCGAAGTAGATATAGAAGGACGAAAAGCATACGTAATAAAGGCTAAAGGCCCCGGCGGAAACGTTGGCAAACCAGGTGAAGCTATAAAGCAAATACTCGAGGAAAATGAGGGGAAAGTCGCTCTAATAATAATCATAGATGCGGCCCAAAAGCTTGAGGGAGAAAAACCGGGGGAAGTTGTTGAGGGAGTAGGCGTAGCGATTGGAGGGCCCGGCGTTGACAAGTATAAGGTTGAGGAGGTTGCAGCTAAATACGGGGTTCCATTGAGTGCGGTGCTAATAAAGGAGGGCATAGAGGATGTTATCTCAACTATGAGAAAAGAGATCGTTGATGGAGTTGAGGAATCTATAAAGAGAATCAAGAGATTAATACGTGAAAACACGAAGGAAGGTGACACTGTAATTATAGCGGGTATAGGAAATACCATTGGGATAGCACAGTAAAGGGAGGATGGTGGATCTTAAATATGGGAGAGGGAAAAGCAAGAAGAATATCAATATTCTTTATAACCGTTATTCTCGTGATGCTTGTAATGTCCTTGGTGGCACTCATACTTGCAGTGGAGACTTACGTGACACAGGGAAACATAGATGTAATGAATACGATTTTAAGTGTAAGCACAATAGCGTTATCAATTTATCTTCTTCTCCAAATGAGGAAGAGAACACTAAGCCTAGATTTTGAAGCACTTAAAGTCTTAACAGTGATTCAATGCACAAAATGCAACTACAGGAATGTAAAAGATTTTGAAAAAGGAGATTACATTCTGAAAGAGGTTGGTTCATGTCCAAAATGTGATGGAATACTCCTCATATACTCTATTTTTAGAGAGGTTAAAGAAAAGGAGAAAAGCGCCGGAATATAAGAATGCCAAATGCTAGGTGAGAACTATAGCACCCTCATCACTTATGTAAACTGTATGCTCAGCTTGCGCAACCGGCTTTAAGCTCACCTCAACGAAAACTGGATACGCCATTAGATATTTTGATGATAAAAGCTCCAGGAAAGCTCGCCTATAAGAAGAGGCTTCCCCATAATATTTTATAAGCCATCTCTCAGCAAAAGGTAATGTTCTAAAATTATCTCTAATAAATTTTAGGAGTCTTCTGGCTTCAGCATTCTTTAAAGACGACTTATACTTTATAAGCCTAAAAATATATTTTTCCGGAAGGTTTCCAACTCTTCCCACAGCGCTTTTAAGCGTAACGAAGGGTTCAACGGCGTAAACGTGACCTAAGCGTAATCGGTTTATTGAGAAATGCGATATATTCGGTATAGACCTGCCAGCGTGAATCATGTATCTTGCAATCTCATGTCCAGTGAGGTTTGCAATTGGCTTAAAACCATAGTGCTCGATTGTCGCCTGTATTTTGGAGCTAACCTTGCTAATTAGGGCGCCCGGCCGCATAATGTTTATGGCTGCCTCGAGAGCCTTTTCAGCCGCGTATACCATATCCTCATATTCGGGGTTAAAGCATATGGTTGTAGCGGTGTCTGCAATGTAGCCGTCAACATGAACCCCAATATCGATCTTAACCAGAGATTTTTCAGGAATTACATTCTTATCTCCGGGTGGAGAAGTGTAGTGGGCGGCAATCTCATTCACCGATATATTACATGGGAACGCAGGTTTTCCGCCCAAACTTATGATTTTATTCTCAACAAGCTCGCAAACTTCGATAAGTGGCATGCCCTCCTTAACTACTCCCTTAATCTCCTCTCTAACTCTCGAGGCTATTTTGCCTGCGCGAACATATTTTTCAAGAGCAAAATCAGATAATTCTTTATTGCTAGTAAATTTGCTCAGCACGCTTCACCCCGGATCCGCGCCGATTAATTTCATAGTTTTGGGCTACTTTTTATCATAGCCTTATAAGATTTAAATATTCTTTACAAAAGAAAAGAAATATTTTAGAGAAAGTAAGTAGAAGTTATATTAACCTATGCTATACTATTTATGGCGAGGCATATGGGCTATCCCATAGTTCTCACTGCCGATAGAACCCTAATGAGCGAATACGGCGGCGCAATATTCCTGGGCTTTAGCGCATGCGTACCTAGAGGATTAGTTCCGGATAGCCTATACTTTAGAATATTCTGCCCGCCGGTGGAGGCTAATAGTGATGGTTCCGCAATCGTGGCGCCTGCCGGAACCAGAAAGATTGAAGCCGCATTACTAGATTATGGTTTTAAGAGAGAAGATATCATTGTTGCCCATCCGGAGTATTTAGACAAGGTTATAGGTCCAGAGACGAAGGTTCTAGGAATAACTGAAAATGATCCCTTAGGTATAGGTCCAGCAACAACAACCTTCACAGAAATATTCGGCGGAGAAGCCTACATGGCGATTAAATTCCGCGAGCTTCTTAATAATCCGATCGTTAAGAGATATAAGCCTAAAATCATTGTTGGTGGAGCCGGTGCATGGCAGCTAGAAGACGAAAGTATCAGAAGGAACCTAGGAATAGACACGGTTGTTATCGGTGAAGGCGAGAAGGTAGTTGGTCCACTTTTTGAGAAGGCCATTAGCGGTGAGAAACTGCCTGGCGTAGTTTATGGTGAAGTCGTTGACGAGAAGGAGATACCCATCATTAGGGGAGCAACTGTGGATGGCATAATTGAGATCGCAAGGGGATGCGGGAGAGGATGCGACTTCTGCACTCCAACACTCCGGCGATTCCGTTGTCTACCCATAGAGCACATCCTGAAGGAGGTTGAAGTCAACATTAGGGCGGGAAGACAGCCCTTACTTCATGCCGAAGATGTGCTAAGATATAAGGCTAAGGGTCTAGAAATTAACAAGCAGGCAGTAATCAACCTTTTCAGAAGCGTTAAGAATTATCCAGGCGTTAAAACGGTTGGAATAAGCCACTTTGCTTTAGCATCAGTTGTGAGTGCACCTGACCTAATTGAGGAAATATCTAGCATTTTAGACCTTAAAAGCGAACGCTGGCTAAGCGGGCAAACAGGAGTCGAAACTGGAAGCCCAAGAATAATGGATAAGCATATGAGGGGGAAGTGTAAGCCCTATTCACCTGAGGACTGGCCGGATCTCGTTGTTAGAGCCTTTGAGATCTTAAACGAGAACAATTGGGTGCCATGTGCAACATTAATTCTAGGATTACCGGAGGAAGAGGAAAGAGATGTGGAACTAACAATTTCTCTTGTTGAAAAGCTGAAACCATTCAAGAGTATAATTGTCCCATTGTTCTTCGTGGCCATGGGCAGCTTAGAAAACAGAGCTGAGTCATTCACAATAGACAATGTGACGCCGGCGCATGCTGAGTTAATTTTTAAGTGCTGGAGGCACAATTTCGAGTGGATGAACACCATATATGAGGAATGGAGTAGAATGAGCATAAAAAGCAGGATCATAAGAAGATGCCTGAAAATTATTATTTCATATGGGATCAAGCAGGTTTTGAAGTTGATGGATATATGTGAAAGGGATTACAATTATGATTTGAAGACTATGATAAATGATTTTAGAAATGGATATCTGAAAATCGAAGCCCCCCTACCGCTACGCATATTAAGACCAATTATAAGATAAATAAACTTCAAATTCTTTTTCTTGCATGTTATTCTTAATTATTGATTAAAACTTAGCAGATAACTACGTTGGGAGTGAATAATATGAAGAGAATTGGTGTTGTAACGGCTGGTGGCGATGCCCCGGGCATGAACGCTGCCATACGTGCAATTGTCCGCTCAGCAGTTTACAATGGTTTAGAAGTCATAGGAATCGAGAGGGGTTACGCCGGGCTCCTTGAGGGTGAATATCGCATTCTAGATAGGAGATCAGTTAGTGGAATAATAAATTTAGGTGGAACAATACTTAGAACGATCAGATGCAAAGAGATAAAGACGGATGAGGGAATAGAGAAGGCCGCTGAGTTTCTGAAGGAAATTAGAATTGAAGGGTTAATAGCGATAGGTGGGGACGGAACATTTAGGGGGGCAAGCAGATTATATAGAGCCAGCGGGATTCCCATGATCGGCGTCCCGGCAACCATCGATAACGATGTCTCCGGAACAGACACAACCATAGGATTTGACACAGCAGTTAACACTGCCTTAAATGCAATAGACAAAATAAGGGACACGGCTACATCCCATGAGAGAATCTTCATAGTTGAGGTTATGGGTAGATACCGAGGTTTCTTAGCCTTAGAGGTTGGCTTAGCTGGCGGAGCAGAAATAATTTTGATACCGGAAATAAAGCTCGACCTAAATAAGATATGCGAGAGAATAAAACGGGATCGCGAGGAGGGAAAGATCTCTGAAATCATTGTTATGGCTGAAGGAGCGGGAGACAGCCGCTTGGTAACTGAGCACATTGCCAAAGAGACCGGCTACAATGTTAGGTTAGCGGTTTTGGGACATATTCAGAGGGGTGGTGCACCGACAGCTAGAAGCCGAATTCTCGCATGCGAATTCGGTCATAAAGCCGTTGAATTACTGCTTACAGGCGAACGGAAGAGGATGGTTGGTATAAGAGGAAATGAAATAACATCAGTTGATTTAGATCATTCTTGGATGGTGGAGAAGAAAATAGATTTAAACCGATATAGGCTGGCCGAAATACTCTCCCTTTAAACGCTGAAGTTTTCCGTTATCTTTTAATTGTTTACGTTATGAAATTTGTTAAGCCAGCCTCCTTGGCTAGCTCTATTGCCCGCTTCATTTCTTTAGTA
>CAZOWB010000050.1:0-7384 GCA_964583315.1 uncultured Candidatus Bathyarchaeia archaeon
ATAGGGGTTAACCATGTTCCAAACGGTTGCATCTATCCCCCTGTAATATCCGTGTTTCTCTCCGGTTTCTATCATAATGCCTAAATTTGTATATCCTATGGCGAAGGCGAGATTAAGAATGAAGGAGGCATCTTTTATGCATTCACGCATATCAGTGGTTTTTTCAACTTTTATGCCGACATTCATTTCAGAGAAATATTTTTTCGCTAGTAGGTATGACCGCTCTAAACGCTGGGGATTCACGTCCATTAAGTTTAGAGTTATTCCATGCAGGCTTTTTGTTAGAGCTAGATCGCGCACTATACTGGCTATAAAAGTCATGCTTCCTGCTCCGACAATACCAACCTTCATATCTTTAATATCCGGATTAACCAAAGCTATTTCGACCCCTTCTTTTCAGGTGACTTTATAATTCATTTTCATAATTTATTAAACAGTGATGAAAGTATCACTATGGAAAGCTTTGGTTGTCTATCTCTGGAGAACACTCCTTTTCTATTCAATATTGTTCTCCATGGAGTCTGAGGGGTTCTAAAGTCCGCGAAGTTCCATACGTGAAGACCTACGATATAATCTTTTTTCGATAATGCTTCCACATATCTTCTGATAAACTCTGCTTGGTACTCTTCAGACCACATTTGCGGCGGTTCACTATGTAATCCTAGAATCGCATCTGCACCGAATTCCGTTATGATTATTGGTTTATTAGGATGTCTCTTATGGATTTCCTCTAAATCAGCTAGCATCGCCTTTACGCCCTCATCTATTTTACCCCACTCAGAATACCATCCGCGATAAAAGTTCAGCGATATTACATCAACATGATTTAGGGCTAGATCTTTGACGCTTCTATTCGACGCGAACGTGGTTGGTCTTGAAGGATCTAATTTACTGAAGTATGCAGATAGCTCCTTTATGGCTTCAACAACCTCAGGCATATCACTTTGAGGTTCATTCATAACGCTGTACATTATAACTGAGGGCCTATTCTTATGTTCCCTGATCATTTCAGCTATAACTTTTTTAGCCTTGGCTAAGTATTTCTCATTGCTGAAAAGCTTTGCTATGCTCTCTCTATCCGCTATTCTTTCCATGCCTGAATAGCATAATGGTGGCTCTAAGATTACTAAAAAGCCAAATTCATCCGCCATATCTAGATGCATATTTGAATATGGATAATGGGATGTTCTAAAGGAGTTTGCACCCACCTTTTTCATGAGATAGAAGTCCCTTATGAGAACGGGTCCGGGCAGATTTTTACCGAAAATCGGGTAGTCTTCATGTCTGCCGAAACCTTTGAGGAAAACTGGTTTATTATTTATGTATATCTTGCCGCCATCAACTTTAACGCTTCTGAAGCCTATGCGCTCATAGACAGAATCCTTTAACTCGCCGTTAGAATATGATTCCACAATTAAGTTATATAGGTTGGGTTCCTCTGGGCTCCAAGGTTTAATGCCGCTAATCTTCCCTTCATAAACGTATCTGCCCGGCTTCACGCCGCTTACGATCTCTTCATGTATGATAGAAGAGAAATCCTTAGTAGCTAAGGACATCTTTAGATCGACTGGTTCTTCGCAGACATTATCTATCAATACCTTTAAGCTTCCATCTTCACTTGCATATATAGTTAAGTCCTCAATGTAACATTCATCTGTGAACTCTAGGTATATGGGTCTATGTATGCCTCCATAATGGAAGAAGTCGAAAGCTGATACGTTAAGGTCTATTGATGGAGGCAGATTCCATATTGATGGAGAATTATCTATTCTCACAACTATCCTGTTGAATTCTCCGAATCTTAATCCATTCACCCTATATTTAAATGATGTAAATGACCCCTCATGCTCTCCTACAAAATTTCCATTAACCCAGATCTTTGTTTTGTATCCTGCACCCTCAAGTATGATCCAAGCTAGCTTGTCCTCCAATTCTTTTTGAATATAGAAATCTTTCTGATACCAAGCCACGCCGGTGAATTGATCCCACTCAGGATTCTGTTCATTCCACGAGGAAGGAACATAAATCAGATCCTTTGATTCAAAGCCTTTAAACCATTCCTCTCTATCACCAATAAGATCTTTATCGATCTTAAATTTCCAGAAGCCTTCCAGTGATGTTTTAGGCCTAAACCAGGATTTCAATTCTTTAAACACCTCAAGAAACCTTTACTCACTAAAAATTATATTTGATTTGCTCTATTTTTGGATTTAAGAATAAAAATGTGATCCACGCTCTTTAAGAGTAAGATTGCATGCGAGACAGGATAAAATAAGAGGGGTTATAGCAAGCATTCTACTATAATCCGAGAAATGCAAGACCAACCAGCAGTGGAGCGAAAACCTCAGCCACCAGTGACATAACTGTTATCATCGTGTTAAGGGATGGCCCCGCCGTGTCCTTGAAGGGGTCACCTACCGTGTCGCCTATTACAGCGGCTTTATGAGCCTCTGAGCCTTTCCCTCCGTGAGCCCCAGCCTCAATATACTTTTTGGCGTTATCCCAGAGTCCTCCGGAATTAGCCATGAATAAGGCGAAGATTATTCCAGTAACGATGCTTCCGGCGAGGAATCCTGCAAGCGCCTCTTTTCCTAGGAATATGATTGTTAGCACTGGAACCACTATTGCTAAAGAGCATGGTAGCATGAGTTCTTTAATTGCTCCTTTAGTGGCGATGTCCACGCATCTAGCATAGTCTGGTTTCGCTTTACCCTCCAGTAATCCTGGAATTTCTTTGAATTGCCGTCTAACCTCTTCAATCATTCTTTCAGCGTTTCTTCCAACAGCTAAGATTAGTAATGCCGAAAGTAGAGGAGGCATCATTCCACCTAGAAATACTCCCGCAACAACTTCAGGTTTCATCAAATCCAGCATTTTTATATCGACTAGGTGAGCATAGGCCGCGAAAAGTGCTAGAACCGTTAATGCGGCGGCGCCTATAGCGAAGCCTTTAGTAATGGCCTTTGTGGTGTTACCAGCAGCATCTAATCTATCCGCGATATCAATAACTTCTTCACCTAAACCAGACTGCTCAGCGATGCCCTTTGCATTATCCGATACGGGTCCATAGGCATCCGCTGATATGGTCATTCCAACCGTTGCGAGCATCCCAACAGCTGATATGGCAATCCCATAGAATGGGTCGATGCCAAATGGTATAGAAAGATACCATGCAGCCAACATGGCAATACAAATGCCAATCACGGGTGGAACTATACTTATCACGCCATAAGAGAAGCCTGTCAATATGTTGATTGCGGCGCCAGTTGTTGAGGCTTGAGCAACCTTTTGCGCTGGCATTCTATCAATTGATGTAAAATAGTCAGATGTAAGTCCAATAACTACGCCAGCGGTTAAACCTGCGGCTGTCGGGAGGAATACCCCAAGCCATCTATTGCTCCTAAGCCCTGAGAAATAGGTGATAAGCAAGAGGAAAACAGCGAATATAATCCATGTGGAGAATGCTCCTCTATTTAACGCAGCTCCCGGATTGCCTTTTATACTAAACTTAACAACTAAGGCGCCTACTATTGAGGCGAATAATCCCATAGCAGCTATCGCAAAAGGTAAAACCGTTAATGTACTTTCACCTATCTCCGCTCCAATAATCATAGCTGCTACAATACTTGCAATGTAAGAGTCAGTTAAATCAGCGCCCATTCCAGCTACATCACCAACATTATCGCCAACATTATCTGCAATTACCGCGGGATTTCTCGGATCATCCTCGGGAATCCCCAATTCAACTTTCCCGACGAGGTCAGCGCTTATGTCAGCTGTTTTCGTGTATATGCCACCGCCAGCCTTCGCAAAGAGAGCTAAGGCGCTAGCTCCGAAGCTGAAGCCTAAAACTATGTTTGAAGCGTCCGCATCGCTCCAACCCAGAATATGTCTGTAGATATAGAATAGTAGACTTATACCTAAGAGGGATAAGCCCACAACGGATAGACCCATAACTGCTCCACCATAAAATGCGACTGGGAATGCCTTTTTCAGTCCCTGTCTTGCAGCATTGGCCGTTCTAATGTTTGCCTCAACAGCAGCCATCATTCCGACGTAAGCGGCGACGCTTGTGCAAATGGAGCCGAAGACATATGCGATAGCCATGCTTGCCCCAAAATAAATATTTTCGCGAAGCGAATATAGTACTCCAAGAACGCCCGCCATAACTAAAACGAAGACGGCTAGGGTTATGTTTTGTCTTCTGAGGTAGGCTTTTGCTCCTTCTTTGATAGCGTTAGCGATCTCCACCATTTTTTCAGTTCCACTCTCTTGGCTTGTGACGTATCGGTATAGGTAGCCGGCTAATCCAACAGCAGCCAATCCAGCTATCGGCGTTATATAGAACCACTCCACGGATCGATCCTCCCTTTTACAAAACTTTCTAAAATGTCTCAAAATATTTAATCTTTATTAACTTTTACCCATAAATGTATCAGAAAATCTTATTTAAAACACTACGCATTTATTCGTTTTAGTGAAATTACAAGATTTGGAGTTGATCTTTTACGAAAATTGGTGCTGGATTAGTTGGTTGCGGGGCAATTGGCACTGTTATAGCAAACGCTATAGATAGCGGAATAGCTGGGGATATAAGTTTAGTGATTGTTTACGATATCATTCATGAACGGGCAGAGAAGCTCTCTTCTAAACTTAAGTGTAAACCTCTCGTAGCTGGAAACATAGATGAAGTCCTAAAAAGAGATGATGTTCAAATAGTTATTGAAGCTGCTTCACAAGAAGCCGTTAGACAATACGCATTGAAGATTTTATCTAACAATAAAGACTTAATGGTTATGAGCACTGGCGCGCTACTCGATGATGTTTTGTTCGCTAAGATAATTGAGACCGCCAAAAAAAGCGGAAGAAAAATCTATGTGCCATCCGGCGCAATAGTCGGCTTAGACAACATTAAGTCCGCAGCAATAGGACGCATTGAGGAGGTTACACTTACAACTAGAAAGCCGCCAATGAGCCTTAAGGGCGCACCATATGTCGAGAAAAGCAAAATCGATCTCTCAATGCTTAAGGAGCCCTTAGTTCTGTATGAGGGGGTAGCCAGAGAAGCCGTTAAACTATTTCCCCAAAACGTTAATGTTGCAGCTTCACTAAGCCTAGCTGGAATAGGCCCAGATAAAACGAAGGTTAAAATAATCGTTGATCCAAGCATAAAAAACATAATTCACGAAATATACGTTAAAGGTGAATTTGGAGAGATTCACACCAAAACCATAAATAAACCATGCCCCAGTAACCCTAAAACAAGTTATATAGCAGCCCTATCAGCAATAGCAACACTAAGGAAGATAAGCGGTAACATGATTATAGGAACATGAAATCACTCACGCTTATTACATTGTTCGGTTAAAATGCAATGTTATTTTCAGATGAAAAACGAAAGCTTTTAATTTTCGGTCAGCAGGTTGAGTATGGCTAGAGTTGCATAAAGTGCTTCTTCAGTTCTCACAGTTTCAGTCGCCTGCTTCGGCACAGTATTAACTATAAAATCCACTAGCTCGTTTAGTTTCATTCTCTCCTGCTTTACAATCTCCCATAGACCTTGACTTGGGGATCCAAAGGCTATAAGAACACTTCTCGATTTCCGCCATCTATCTAAGATTGCATCTTTGACCTTCATAAATGGCTCTCCCCACCTGGAGGTTGCTATAATCATGTCAAATGAACCCTCTTTAACTATCCGTCCGAATGGCACCCTAGAGGGGATAACCTTATATCCCCAATATACGGGGATTTCGTCTCGGCTGACTAGTTTGGCTTTCGGGTTGCTCCCATTTTCAGATATTCTAACAGTTACACGAGTCCCCAAGGGTATGTGCACACCTAAAACTGGAATAGGTTTTTCGACGCCTACATCGACAAGAACCCCACGCTTATTCTTTGCAACGACAACTCCTTCTCTGAATTCGCCTACCTTCAGATTCCTCATTTTATTTTGAGTTGGATGATGTGGTGTTCTAAGCGGTGGTAGTATGCCGGCATAACGTAGTTCAGGCATTATTCTAAAGAGTCTCTTTCTGAGGTACTGAGGTGTCTCCATATAGGATAGGACCGTAGCTACAAAATTTAAATCTCTACTTTGGTCAACACCAAGCATATCAGGATAAATAATAATTTCATCAACGCGGAAAATCGCTAGAGCTCGACCTATTAAACCAACCTTGAAAGTTTTCTCCCTAAGATGTGGAACATCCGAGACTATTGATGCTGGTATTGCTATGCAAAGTTTTGGATGACGCTTTGGGGGTTGAGCCAACAGAAATTCCCCAATCAATCTTTAAAGATTGAAATATTTTAATTTTAGAAAAAAAGTTAATGAAAGAGCATTTGGTTTTAGGCGGAGAAGAGTATAGCCTCCAAGAGTACTTTAGAGCTAAATAAGGATAAATTTCAATTAATTTTGCTCAAAGCGGACAGAAGCATTTTAAGGATATATAACCTTAATTAATTTCTAAAATTCATGACATACTATGGAGATGTCTAAGTTGAGTTTCAGGAAGGTTCTAGTTACTGGCGGAGCAGGCTTCATAGGTAGCCATTTGGTTGACGCATTAATAGGGATGGGAGTAAAAGTAACAGTTCTTGATAATCTAAGCGGAGGAAAACTCAGTAATATATCGACGTGGCTCAAGGATTCAAGATTTAAATTTATTATGGGAGATTTGCTTAACCCAGATGACATAAAAAAAGCCTTAAAGGACTGTGAAATAGTTTTTCATTTAGCCGCTAACCCAAACGTTAGAATCGGGGCCTTTAATACAAGAATTGATTATGAACAGAATATCCTTGCAACATATAATCTTTTGGAAGCACTAAGAGAGAGCACCCAATGCAAAAATATTGTGTTCACATCAACATCAGCAGTTTATGGCGAAGCAAAAAAGATGCCTACACCCGAAGACTACGGTCCACTAAAACCCATATCGCTTTATGGAGCCTCAAAACTTGCTTGTGAAGCGCTCATATCTGGCTACTCTCATCTCTTCGGATTTAAAAGCGTAATATGCCGGCTTGCGAATATTGTGGGCTCAAGAAGCGGACATGGAGTCATATACGATTTCATAAATAAGTTGAGAAGTAACCCGAAGATGCTTGAGGTTCTTGGTGACGGAACTCAAAGGAAATCCTATCTTTATGTGAAGGATTGCGTAGAAGCCATGATTTTAGCGGCTGAAAAATCAAACAGCCAAGTAGAAATATATAACATTGGATCAGAAGATACTGTTAACGTTGCAACCATAGCGAAGATAGTTACCGAAGAAATGGGATTAAAAGATGTTGAAATACGCTATACTGGAGGGGTGGAAGGCGGGAGGGGATGGAAGGGAGACGTAAAAGAGATGCTTTTGGACATCTCAAAAATTAA
>CAZOWB010000051.1:0-7351 GCA_964583315.1 uncultured Candidatus Bathyarchaeia archaeon
TTCAATAGCTTCTCTTACAGTTCCATAAGCACCAGTAACTATTTTTATTCCTGCGGCTGATAGAGCCTGAAAGGCGTTGGGTCCAACATTGCCTGTTATAACCACTTTAACTCCTTTACTTGCCACAATTTGAGCCGCTTGGATTCCAGCTCCACTCATAGCTCTAGAAGCCACATTTGGAATAGCTTCAAACCTCATGGTTTCCAAATCCACAATAATGAAGTAAGGGCATCTGCCAAACCTTGGGTCGATGGGCGCATCCAAACTATCCGCCGCTGCTGACACGCAAACTCTCATTTAGTCACCTCCTTTCCAGTATTTGGTGAAGTATGAGGCTTTTTCTGCTCTAGGAATCGCTCAATCTTCTGAACAATTTGCATAAAAGATTTAGACGCTGGAGAATCTGTATGTTCGGTAATGAATGGCATGCCTCTATCTGCGTCTTCACATATTTTTTGATCTATCGGGATACTTCCGAGGAATGGTACTTCAAGTTCCTTAGCTATTCTTTCTCCGCCACCAGACTGGAATATGTCGATTTTTGCCCCACAGTAGGGGCATATAAAGCCGCTCATATTTTCAATGACTCCTATAATTGGTAATCCAAGTTTCCTAGCAAACATAACAGCCTTCTTAACAACTATCTGCGAAACCTCAGATGGTATTGTAACAATAATAACCCCATCCATTTCTGGTAGAAGCTGCGCTACGCTTAATGGTTCATCTCCCGTTCCAGGCGGCAAATCTATCAGTAAAAAATCTAGTTCGCCCCAGACAATGTCTGACAGGAACTGGCGTATGGCAGCCATCTTCAGAGGCCCACGCCAAATAACGGGGGTATTCTCATCTGGTAGAAGAAAATCCATCGAAATAACTCTAATACCTAGGGGGCCAATTGCTGGAAAGACGCCGGGCGGTCCAACCTGAAGTCTCTGACCGCTTAAGCCCAGCATTTTCGGTATGCTTGGACCGTGAATATCAGCATCTAAAATGCCTACTTTACCTGCGTGTCCGCGCATTGCGAGGGCTATTGCAAGATTTACGGTCACGGTGCTTTTACCTACGCCGCCCTTACCGCTTATGACGGCGATTTTATGTTTAATCTTTTTCATTCTTATCTTCAATATTTGTTCCTGCTCTTCAATCCGCATTCTTTGTTCGTTGATGGACTTTGCCTCGCCGCTCATATTGCTCACTACCAAGTTGAGATATAATTTAATACATAAACTATTTAAATACTTTATGTTTAGAAAATAAACTGAGGGGAAGAACATTGGATGATGTAGACAGAAAGATAATTTCAAAGTTACAGTTAAATGGAAGAGCAACGCTGGAAAAGCTTGCGGAAGGCACAGGATATACAAGTATGGGGGTTAGGAAAAGGCTTAAAAGACTTCTTGATCAAGGCGCCATTAAGATATCAGCATTATTGAATCCCTTCTTCTTTAAACTTTCCCCAGCAATAGTTTTGCTTGAGATGGAAAGCGCTGAAGCAATGCAAAAACTTCTCGATAGATTTAAAAACTGTCCAAGAGTCGTTCAGATTTTTAAGACAATAGGCGGATACAACCTAGTAGCTCTTGTAGTTGCGGAAGACCAAGACACTCTTGAGAGCATATCTATAGAGAAATGCTCCTTAAGAAGTGGAACAGGCATACGGAGATCGGAATTTTATCCGGTAAGCGACATATACTTCTCACCATTCCTTCCAATAAGGGAATTTCTCACCCATAAGGAAATGGATACCGCTCCATGCAATGTTAACTGTAGGCCATGCATAAGATACGTTAATGAGAGATGCGTCGGATGCCCAGCTACGGTCAATTACAGGGGCACTCTTTAGGAGGAAGCAAATTTTGATCAAGAACGTTCGAAAAAAGTATGATCAGCCTCTAAGACTTAGGGAAGCAGAGGGAGTGAAAATAATTAGTTTAGTAGATAATTCTATAGACTTTTTATCAACTATTCAAAGGAAGGAAGTTAAGAGTTTTAGAGAGTGGGTGAAGAAGCCTTCTCGCTTACCAATAGCCGAGCATGGATTTTCGATGCTTGTCCGCGTATACGATGGAAACGAATGTCACAATATACTATTTGATGTCGGCAGTAGCCCCAGCACTATAATAGCGAACGCTAGGAGAATGAGGATAAACCTAACCCAAATAGAATGCATAGTTCTCTCCCATGGACACTATGATCATTTCGGCGGCCTATCGGCAGTAACCAAAATCATAAATAGAAATGATTTGCCCATAATTGTGCATAAAGACATGTTTAAGAAGCGTGGAGCAGTCAGCCCCAATGGAACAATAAGAAAATATCCAGATTTCCCAAGAGAAGAGGACGTAAAACCAGCCAAATACGTTATAACCAAGCAACCACGTCTAATAGCTAACAATTTAGCGCTCGTTACCGGTGAGATTCCACGTAAAACAGGCTTTGAAAAGGGATATTCACGGCATAGAGCCTTTATAAATGGCGAGTGGAAACCCGATCCTTGGATTTGGGATGAACGCGCACTTGTAATAAACGTTAGAAATAAAGGACTTGTTGTTCTGTCCGGATGCGCCCACGCGGGCATAATAAACACTATACTTTATGCGAAACAGCTTACTGGCATAGAAGTAGTGTACGCAGTACTAGGAGGCTTCCATCTCTCAGGGAGAGAATTTGAAAAACGTATAGATCAAACAGTGAAGGAACTAGAAAAAATAGGGCCCAAACTATTAGCTCCCTCACATTGTACGGGATGGCGTGGGATCTACGCAATATATAGGGCGATGCCTGACGGATTTATCTGGAATAGCGTTGGGAATCTTTATGAGTTATAGTGTCTTCAGTTAAATTGGCAAGTTACTGATACTGAAAAGAATTATTAAAGGCGTTGCATATACTGGCTACTGATCGTGTAAGTTATTGTTATCCTTTGGCGCTTGTAGATATAACCTATGAAGACTATCGTAAAGCGTTAAACATTAACCAAAGAGACGAACTTGTGTTTCAGTAAAGGATGGGCAGATCTTGATGAGACCCAAACCGAAGAATTACACGGAGTATATGCGTGGTCTCCACAAGGAAGTTTGGAAAGGCATCAAAGCAGAAGAGTATGTTAAAGAGGAAAGAGAAGCATGGATTGATACCAGATGAATCATCCATCTCAGAAGAAATAACTAATATGTATATCTACTCACTATTATTGTGACTATTGAAAATTGTCTTCGGTTCAGGTAAAAATGCAAGAGTGCTCCTATATGTTTAGCGTCCCATTAACCTTTTTATCAGAATGACGATAACGGCCTAAGAGAAGGAATTTTGAAGAAGTTAGCCTCAACAATAGGCGGGTTAAAATGACTTGCATATCCTATTAAATTTTCATCTCCAGGAGCATGAATTCAAGTTCTAAGAGTTTTGTTACCTCTTTCTGTTCTTGATCCTTGAGCATTTTCTGTATTTTTATGGCGATAAATTGGCAGAATGGGCTTCCCGAACTATTTTGCAAATATTTTTTACAAAAATATATAAATAAAGCCTAAAATCCGTTTATTTAGGTTTGTGTGTAGAAGGAGTTAAAGAAAGATGGGATTAAATCGAAGGATATTAGAAGAATATGTGAATAGACGCCCATTTTACACAATTTTAACGCCTTATAGGAGAATTAAAATAAAAAGAACGGCAAGATTGGGTGACGGTATATCAAATGAGGTGCACTCCCTTCTACTAGCGGATGTAAAAAGTGAAAAAGAAAGAAGGTTTATTCTAAAAATGTATAATGATGACTCAGAGAAAGCTCTTAGAGAATATGAGATTTTGTCGGCTCTGGAAAGCTCCGGCTTCCCAGTTCCTCACGTTTATCTTTATGAGGGAAATCATAGGATTCTTGGTAAACCATTCATCATCATGGATGAGGTGGGGGGAAAGTCCATAAATAGGTACATAGAAAATCTTAAGGGGAAAAGTGAGGAGAGGAAAAAGAAAATCCAAACGGTTGTGAAGCTTTTTGCAGAGACCCTCGCGGAGTTACATAAGTTACGATGGGAAAACTTAAACCTGAGTAAATTTAATCCGCCAAGGGACGAGTATGAGTATGCTGAAAAGCAGTCCATCATCTTAAGGTTTCTCATAGATTATTTCCAGCGGAATTTTCACATAAAAGTGAATGAAGACTTCACTACTCCAATCAATTGGCTTCAGAGCAATGCTAGATTAAATCCTTGTGAGAGATATTCTATCATTCACGGCGACTATAGCCTTGATAATGTTATAATAGCTGATGACGAAAAAGTTGTGGTCATAGACTGGGAAAGCGCCGAAATAGGGGATCCACTAGCCGACGTAGGTTATGCATATCACTTTGTAAGGTTAATGCTTGGTCCTAGAAAAGTTAATAGTGAGGGCGTAGATCTAGCTGAACATTTTATTTCTTATTATGAAGGAGCTTTCGGCAGATCAATAGATAAAAGCAGGCTTGAATTTTACAAGGTGTCAGCAGCCTTAAAATTAGCCGTATTCCTTAATGTTTTTATTCGCTCACGCTTAATTCTTAAAAACTTAAAATGGATATTATTGTATCCGCTATTTTATTGGTTTTTAAGAGGCTGGAGGAACTATATTAAAAGTTTCGTGAGAAAAAACATTACTTAATGCCTAGCCTACTAATAGGAAAGAAGCTTGACTCCTTTAGGGGCTACTTCCTTTATTTTTGGGTTAGAAGTAATATTGCTTGCGCCAAGTCACCCTTTGTCTGCTCCAGAGCTGCTCTAGCTGCCTCCAAGCTTACGTTGGCTTGCTGGGCAACCAAGTGAACATCTTCTTCGGGAATTTCTATTTTTCTCTCAATTTTTCTCTCCGATATTTTTCCACCG
Source organism: uncultured Candidatus Bathyarchaeia archaeon (assembly GCA_964583315.1). Taxonomy (GTDB): domain Archaea; phylum Thermoproteota; class Bathyarchaeia; order Bathyarchaeales; family DTEX01; genus DTEX01. The sequence goes on from CAZOWB010000051.1 coordinate 4,860, forward strand.
GATATCTGGAATATTTTTTGCCCTTGAACTTCTAAAACCGCTACTTCAGGTTTCTCGATTACTATCTCCTTATCTGCAGTCTTCAATATTACTTCGTTTACATCTAAAGATTTCATGCTTAAACCCATACGCTGCATAAGTCTTCTGGCTTCGCGGGGGCTTATTCTACGCATCATTCAACCCCTTTTTTAATTACACAATTAATATAGCCTCATTTTCCTTTTTAATCTTCGCTTCTTCCCCTGCGGATCTTAACCGCTACTCCTCTTTTAAAGGCTTTCATCTCTATGCCGGAGAGCATGGCTCTGCCAACCGCTACAACTTCGCCCTTTTCATCTATAACTATCACTTCCTCTCCCGGTCGTATTTCCTCGTCTAGGTTGGTTACATGCTTAACGAATACGTCGCTTCCCCGCTCAACAAAGGGAACTGCTTCATTACTTATTTGAACCCATAAACGCTTGGGTTGCATAGCTGCTAGAGCTCTCTTGGCGCCTTCTATAGTTAAGTTGAAAAGTCCAGTTATAGGATTTAGTGTTGCTAAGAGATTCTCATTAAGATAAACATATTTTATTTTTCCAGTTCTTTTGGAGCGCACTATTTTTACTTCTTCAGGAAAGAGTTTCTCACCTACTCCCTTCCCAAACTGGTAGTCGGCTATTTTTCTTATTCGCTCTAAAGTGAAATCCTCGCTGAACATGATAGTTTCTTCCAGAGATTATGAGCACTAAATGAAACTATCTATTAAGCTTAACTCTTTAGAGGCGATGATGCTAAATAACATTAACGTTTAAGTCGATGGATGCTAATAATAAGCTGTGTATAATAGTGGGTGCTGTTAGCTTGCAGTGCGAAGTTTGCGGGCGTGAAATAATTGGGAAGCCTCACAGAGTTATAATTGAAGGAGCTAAAATGATTACTTGCAGTGAATGCGCAAAATTAGGTTCAGACTATTGGACTCCCGAACCTAGAACTCTTAAACCAAAGACTCCGACTAGAAAAGTGTTTAAGTCTACTGCTAAAGTTTCCTCTTTAAGAAGAAGAAGCAGTGTTGCTCCAACCAGCATTTATGAGGGCATGGAAGTTGTTGAGGGTTATGGTCTCATAGTTAAGCGGGCTAGGGAAAGTTTAGGCTTAACTCCCGAAGATTTAGGTAAAAGAATTGGAGAGAAAGAATCAGTTATAAAGAAGATTGAAAGCGAGAAAATCATGCCGGATATAAGGTTAGCAACTAAGCTTGAGCATGCCCTCAGAATAAAGCTTCTAACCAAGGTTTCTGAAGCTGAAGAAAAGATTCCGATCACCACGAAGCCTACTAGAACAATTACTTTAGGTGAAATAGTTCACCTAAAGAGCGGGAAGAGGAGGAAACGAGAGAACGAGAGCGATAATAGTCTACCGTAGGAACCCATTTGAAGAATCCAATATAGATGAACTTAAAAGTCTAGCTGAAGCAGCTGGATATGAGATTGTGGGCTCGCTTGAACAAGTTAGGCGTCCCCATTCACGTTATCACATAGGGCCGGGAAAAGCTAAAGAGCTAGCAGAGATGGTTAAGGATCTCAGAGCTGAGAGGGTCATTTTCGGTAACGAATTAAAGATTGTTCAAGTTTATAATCTTGCAAAGCTGGTAGGGGTTGAAGTGATTGACCGTCTCCAATTAATTCTTGAAATCTTTGTTAGAAGAGCCTCAACAAGAGAAGCTAAATTACAGATTGAATTGGCAAGACTGCAGTATGAACTTGCTAATGCCAGAGAAAAAGTTAAGCTTGCAAAAATGGGCGAGCAACCCGGCTTTCATGGCTTAGGAAAATATGAAGCTGATGTCTACTATGAAACTGTGAGAAGACAAGTCCATAAGATTCAGGAGAAGCTGAGAAAGATTAGAAGAACTAGGAGGCTCCATCGTGACCGTAGAGCTGAATTAGGTTTTCCAACAATTTCCTTAGCTGGATACACAAATTCCGGTAAAAGCACATTATTTAATACGCTTACAAATGAGAATGTCCCAGTGGATTCTGGAGTTTTTACAACTCTCTCGACAACAACAAGAGCCGTAGACATTTTCGGCGAGAAAATGTTGATAACGGATACGGTGGGTTTCATAGATCGCTTGCCTGTAACTCTCATAGAGGCATTTCACTCAACCCTTGAGGAAACAATTTTTTCAGATCTAATTCTTCTAGTAGTTGATGTAAGTGAACGGCTTAATAACATTTCAAGGAAACTATCTGCTTCTCTAGAAACCATACGGGAGATAGGGGCTACAGGAATACCGATAATAGGGGTATTAAATAAAATGGATCTGCTCTCCCCAAGAGAACTATATGAAAAAATTTCATTTCTAAAAAAGGTTTATAACCTAAAATTTATTCCAATATCAGCCCTTTATGGAATTAATTTAGATATACTTAAGGGGGAAATAGCAAAAATTTTAGGGAGATATGTGGATTCATTCTTCATTATACCGATCACCAAGGAATCCATGTCCC
>CAZOWB010000052.1:0-7343 GCA_964583315.1 uncultured Candidatus Bathyarchaeia archaeon
ATTGAGGGATTTGCTTAGAGGCATAGAGAGAACATGAGAGGGCTCTCATCGCTTAAATTTTGATCCTAAAAATACAATCCATCTTTTTCCCTTTCATTTGCTTCTAAGGGTTCCTTAATTGGAGTTCCAGCGTTACTCCACTATCTTTAAGGCCGTATCTTCGATAAAATTTGGTTGCTTCTTTAAATATTGTGTTAACATGCTTTTCAATAGCTTTTCTTTCAACCGCGTATTTCACGGCTTCATCTAAGAGCTTTCTTCCAATTCCTCTTCTTCGGTATTCGTCTTTAACGAGGAGGAGAAGAAGAACATGAGAGTTTAGGCCTCCATGTAATATGTCGAGGTAGAAAAGCAAATGTAATACTCCTACTATCTGCCCTCCAACTTCAGCCACTAAAATAAGATGGGAGCTATCCCGTAAAAACCTTGAAAAACACTTTTTCCTTGATCCTTAATTTAAACCAGCTAACTATTAGGTCTTTAACTGCCTTAACATCTTCGTCCCCTGCTAAGCGAACCTTAACTTCCTGCATTAGCACTCAACTCCCACAGAATAAAGCTTTCAGTTTAAGTTATGTTTGATTATTTAGGCAAGTATTTTGTGATTCTCTCTTGATATAACGCGTCTTTAAGAAGAGAGCTCGTTTTCACCCATTCTTCGAGGGGGATGAATAGTTTTGAACCAATATATGTTAAGGCCTCACTGAGCGTATCAAACTTCTTGCAGTCACGTCTAAAAGCTTCGCGGACACATTCCCTATTAATCCAGACTCCTAAGGGCATTATGAAATTCGGGTGGATTTCCCTCATGGCCACCACACCGGCTTGCTTACCCTCCTTCGACAGAAATTCCGCCGCTGCAAGCCTAACAGCATAGTAGCATCCGCCTAGAGAGGCATAGGTTGTTCTCCCCCAGTAGCCCTCCCAATCGCTTCCCATAGCTACGCTTTCACCCCCAGGATTCCAGAAGGTTCCAGGATACCAGGCTTCTATCCACTCATACCTCCATTTTGAAGGCATCAGGAGAATAACAAATCTATTTCCTAAATAGCTAAAGCTGTAAACGCGGTATTCGCTGATTTCGGGTTTATCTTTGACTTCATCTTCTATAAGCCTTCTCGAAATTGTTGAGTCAACGGCTGTTATGCTCCATCTTGTAGGCACTATTCTCCGCTGTTTTTTAATTCCGAAGGCGCCGACGCTGAAGGCCCTCTGGATTTTAGATACTGGAATCCCATTCATGTATAGGTTTAGTATTGCCTCCTCAGCTCTTAAATCCGTATCCGCATATGCCTTCTCGATTCTGTGATCTATTTTAGCATTTTCAACTTCAATCTTTAGTAGTGGAGCCGATGGACCCATTGGCTGAACCTCATCGTCAAGAAAGAGGCGGGCTGAGGGCTTCTTCTTGAAAATAACTTCAGTATCAACGGATTCCCCTGCGAGAGCTATTTCGAGAGTTTTACTGAGGAAGTATTCGTTGTCGAAGGGCTTTTTAACATTAACTTTAAACTTGCCTCTAATCAAACCTGTTCTAAAGTTAATTATTTCATCTATTGTTTTCCCAATCCACTTCTCAGGCATATCAAATAGGGACGTATCGCCTAAAACTGGTGGAACAAGGGGGCCAGCATGAACATAAGGATACCCTATTCGGCCAACGAATATACTGGGCGGTGAAGAGCCGAAAATCCTATCAGCGTTAACCAGATTTCTAACCTTCAGGAGAGAGTAGAGTCTAGCCATCACTGGGCATCTAGTTTTCCCGCATAGCATTCGGCTCCCCCTACAAAAGAGGCAGAGACTCCCCTCTCTGGCGTGGATTTCCAAGCTTGGTATTTGGAGGTTTAGGTCTCCAGCAATCTTCTCATTGCTTATAACGTGTTCTAGCCATGGAATTTTACGTTGAACTTTCCTTAGGATTTTTCTGCGCAATATCTTCAATATTAACCAGCCTTATAATAAGAACACGCATCTATTCTATAACAATAATGAAAAAATTTAGATTTTAGTATAAAAGTTTTTGATTGTGATCGAAAAAGGGGGGTTTAATGCTATTCTATTTGTATTGGTTCACCCTTAGGTTTCTCTTCTTTTTTCTTTGGAAGCGTAACTTCCAGCACACCGTTTTTGTAGGTTGACTTAGCCTGTTTCGGATCAACCTTCTCCGGAAGTTCAACCTCCTTATAGTATTTACGTTGCGGCGTGTCAACGCTTATCGTTAATGTCTTCTCTGTTCCATGGAGCTTTATGTCCTTCTTTTCAACGCCAGGTAATTCGGCAATAATCTTTATTTCGCCATCAGTGTTGATTATGTCAACGAGCGGTTCACGCTCTTCTCTGATTGATATTGATGGTCTTCCGAATCTTCTGCTCACACCTGGCTTTATGTTGCCAAACTCCCTTATCTCCGGTTTTCCATCAGGGCCTATCGTGATGCTATACCCATATACGAATGGCCCCCACTCGTGCACTTTTGTGCCATCGGGAAGAACTCTCTCTCGAACTAAGTCTTTTGGAACTCTCCTGGAAAAATCTTCAAATTCCCTCTCAAACATTCGCTCCATTTCTCTGAACATTTCCTCTATTTCATCGAAGAAGCTTGAGAATGGGCTTCTACGCCTCCTGAACCATCTATACCAGAATTCATCGAAATCAGGCATTTAGCATCACCATGATAATTATTGGCGAATGCGTCTTAAAAACTTATTGTGTGATTTTTTGGCGTAAATTTTTATGCGGAAACTTGATTTCGCAAGCTGCTCTCTAAGTAAGCTTAAAACAAACATCAATTTCCGCATATCCTTTATTCGGGGACTAAATTCTTCCTTATGTGGGCATAAATCATCCAACGTGACTTTATGCTTATTCCAGTCATAAACTAGTGGGTATAAGCGGCAGCCGTAAGGCCTATACTCATATATTTTGCATTTGTTGCCTTCAAGGAAAAAGCATTTTCCATTAACGTTTTTAAGTCTCCAGTATTGATCCGTCTTTTCAGCGAAGCACTTGACTTTATAACCTAACTTAACTATTCTATTTACATCTAGGTTGGTTAGGGGCATTTTTGTTCCATGACAGCATAGGGTGCAGCCATATTTTAGACATAGCTCGCCGCTTTCCACAGGAACCGTCATTACAGACCACCAATTTACACATTTAGTGTATTCGCACAAACGATTTTTATCAAAGACGATTTATATTTAATTCAATAATGATCTGGTGATAGCAAATGAGCCAACTTAATAGATTTTTTGGAGCTCTAGTTAGAGCACGAACCATTGCTGAAGCTTGGGAAAAAGCCATCTTAAAGTGTTGGAGTGAAGGCATTGAGGTACCAACCGAATATGGTGAAAAATCTAAGGAAATTTTAGGGTTACTTATAGTGGTTGAAGAGCCGTTCGGTGAGCCCAGAATTCATAGAGGCGATTTACATGTCGCCATAAAGGATTCGTTGCAAAAGTATATTGAAGAAGTGTTAGAGGGAACCCTTGATTGGGCTGTTAAGGAGGGCAAGATACACTACACCTATCATGAGAGATTGTTCAATTATCCACCCAAAGAAATAGATCAGATAAAATATATAATTGAAAAACTTAGTAAAATTAGATTTTCTAGAAGGGCGCAGGCGGTAACATGGATTCCTGAAAAAGATATGTGGGTTGACTCGCCACCATGTCTTCAAAGGGTTTGGTGTACTGTTAGAGGCAATAGACTCGTCATGCACACCTCTTGGAGGAGCAGAGACATATTTAGAGCTATGCACATGAATATGCTGGCCATGACAGAACTCCAAAAAAAGATTGCCGATAGGCTTGGTGTCGAAGTCGGGCCTTATTTGGACTTTTCTAATAGCGCGCACATATATGAGAAAAGCTATGGTGAAGTGGAGCGCTTTATAAGCGTTCTTAAAAAGAAAAAATTGGGTAAAAGGGCTTAGTTATCCTGAAGTCTTTTTATCTTATTCACCCATTATATGCACTTGCACCCTACGAGTCTGCGGCCCATCCATTTCGATGAATAGAATCGACTGCCATGTGCCAAGCAATATTCTTCCATTCTCTATGGGTAATGTAACGTTGGGTTTGATTAGGCAGTTTAGTATGTGTGCATGAGCATTTTGTTCGCTGGGTATCCAACCATACTTTGCATTGTGATGGTAGCTGCCTTTTATTGGCACAAGCCTTTCCATCGTAGCTAAAATGTCCTCCCACAAATCTAAATCGTGTTCATTCACTGTAATCGCGGCTGTTGTATGGGGAACCCATATATTGGCTAGTCCATTTTTTATTCCACTGCGGTTAACTACTTCGCTCACTTTGCTTGTTACATCTAAGACCTCCATCTTTTTCTTGCTCTTAACGGAGAATTCTGATGAGAAAAATTTCATGATTGATCACTACTCCAGTTTTCTAAAAATAATTCATGGATTAAAATTATAAGCTTATGGTTTCATGGAGGTTTCCCCTTTAAAGAAAAAATTACAGTTGAAATTAATTGGATGTTTCAGAGCTACTTCTTAATTTTTATCCCCAAGTCCACAAAGCCGCTGGTTCTTCTTCCACCTATAAACATTGGCGCTTTCATTTTAGAGGCTTCGATGAGCAGGCGGTAGCCGAGATCGGCTTCTGTCTCCTCGAATTTGAGCTTAGCGAGCATGTAGCTTAGCATTGACTCAGCGCCCTGATTTAAGTTTAGGCCATGAGGAGTTATCCCATCATAGCATCTGCCGGTTCTTTCATCATAAACCTTGAGTCCAGCAGAGTTTCTGCCAAAAAACCATTTCATAGATGTTTTAGCTATTTCTAGATATTTTCTTTCGTTCGTGATCATGAAGGCGTCAAGAGCTGCCTCGGTCATGCTTCCAGCCTCTACGGGCTGCTGATCATAGAGGGCTTTTGGTTTACCGCGTATATACCACCCTCGGTTACCTACAGGCCAGAATATTCCATTTATTAATGTGGTTTTGCATAGAAAATCAAAAGATTCTGTTGCCGCTTTAAGAAATCTTTTTTCTTTAGTTATATCATATGCTAGGAATAGGGCTTGAGGTAATCTGGCGTTCTCGTAAGTCATTGAATCTTCAAACCATCTCCACGAACCATCGGAGACTTTTTCGTATAGCTCAAACATTTTCTGAGCTAATCTTTCCACCAAATTACCTATGATATCCTTGTTATTTGCCCTAGAGTAATATTCGTAGAGCGCTACTATGGTGAAAGCTATTCCCCTCGGCGCTTTAAGTTTATCAGCGGCCTTAAGCGAATTATCTAATAGTTCCTTCGCCAGCAATCTAAGATCGTCAGGCATGCGGGAAGAGTATAGGGATGCGCATCCCCACAGGGATCTTCCGTAAGTGTCTTCGCTGAGATCCCATTTCCGCAGCCTGTCATAGCTTAGCTTATTGTAGAATAAGCCGTCTGCCCTATGCATATAATGTAGGAAACTTAGGTATATCTTGGCTAGGCGCACGGAAAACTCTACGCCATACAGGTTGTAGTGCTTAGAGACTATGACAAGCGCTCTGGCATTGTCATCCGTAGAGTATCCTAATTTTCGATCTGGAACAGAGTATTTGGCATGCTGGAAAAGACCGGTGTCATCAGTAAATTCTCTGAGATTCCTAAGCATAGGCTGGGATGACATATGTTTTCTCCCTCCTTAGAGAAGCCTCTACAAATATTCTTAGAAGATCTTCTGCTACATTCTCCCATTTAAATCTTAGGCCGCATCTCAAGGCTTTCGATTCTATTTCAGCTCTAAAATCTGGGTTTTCGGCAAGTTTTATGATGGAAGAAGCTATGGAATCCGGATCTTTAAACTTGCATAGTAGTCCACGTCCATTTGATAATAGATCTTTGGCGTGAATAAACGGCGTTGACACTATGGCTTTTCCATAGCTTAATGCATGTGCCAGGAAACCGCTGGAAACCTGCATTTCATTTATGTATGGTAGAACTATAACGTCGCTGGCCACTATGTACCTAACGTAGTTTTCTTTTTCCGGGAAAGTATTTACGAATGATATTTGGTTTTCTACCTTTAAGTCGTTGGCAAGATGAACAAGTCTTTCGTAATATGAGTTACCATGAAGCTTCTTTTGTTTTGGATGAACTGTTCCAACCACTAGATACAGGATGTTATCTACATGCCTCCTGATTTTAGGTAACGCCATAATGGCATATTCTATCCCCTTGTTAGGACTCAAGAAACCTATAGTCGACATCACAAATCGATCGGAGATACCTAATTTAGCTTTAATGTGATCCTTTTCCTCCGTAGGAATAAAGCGCACACCATGCGGAACTATGCGTATATCACATCCGTTCGCATCATAGCATTTATGGAGCACCTTAAGTGAACCGCGGCTCATTACGGTGACCACGGCGCTGAGCTCCAGAATCCGATGTGTAACTTCATCCATGAATCCGTCAATCGGAGGAATCACCGTATGCAATGTTGTCACTATGGGCGCATCAATTCTCTCCATGAACTGCAGTAGGTGGCATCCCCATCTACCTCCGAAAATGCCGTATTCATGCTGTATGAGAACTACATCGGCATCCTTGGAGTTTACATGCTCGGCGGCTTCTATGTAATCTTGTATGCTGTCCCGTTTTATCACGTATTTAACGTTGCTTGGATACGTTAAGTGCTCTACACCTTGATCTATGGCTATAACCCTAACATCAACACCCTTATTTTCTAATGTCTTAACGAGGTCGCCAGCATACTCTGCTATACCGCACTTAGCGGGAACATACGTGCTGAGGACGTATACTCTCATGATCATCACCTCTTTTGGCAGGAAGATGCTAAAGGCAACTTCGGTTCATCGGTTTACAGTGCCACTTAACTTTCAACTAAACAATACTATGCGAGAATATTCGCACATAATATATTATTTATATTTACAATTTGATTATTTACACATCTCACTTTTAAGTTTATCTATAACGTTGCTCTCCCTCCGCAACTATTAGAAACTCTGTCCGTGTTCTTGCATTAAAGGCCGATAAATCGGGTGGAATTCCGGGTTTCAGCACGGAAAACGCTACATTTATATGCTTCTCTCAAAATAAAATTCTTCTAAGCCAGAGAGGGTTATTTCATGAATGTTATAGTTACTGGCGGATGCGGTTTCATTGGAAGTAACCTTGTTGAAAGGCTTCTCGAGGAAGGATACAGAGTAATAGTTTTTGACAATTTGAGTACAGGCAACCTAAAGAATATTGAGGGATTAGATGTAAAATTTTTTAATGAACCCTACGAGAAAATTCCGCTTTTAGCACGTGATATTGACGTGATATTCCATTTGGGGATACCCTCATCATCTCCAATGT
>CAZOWB010000053.1:0-7246 GCA_964583315.1 uncultured Candidatus Bathyarchaeia archaeon
CGACCTAAAGCTATAGGTTTCAATATTAAGCGACGCCTCCCTAATTGCTGTAGGTGCGAATCTGGCTCCAGAACGAAACGTGCTTGTTGCGTCAAAGGGTACTCCAAAAACTACGTAATCTGCCTCCTCAAGTCTTCTTTGGAAACCACTAAAATACATAGTTGTTGAAGTGAAGAGCTCTAAGTTGCTCATTCAACTTCTCCTCACTAACTAATGAAGATTTATAAACCATAAAATCGTCATTATCTAACATATTCATTTCCCCAATTCCCCCTTTAAAGCATTAAGCAATACTTCGGGTTGGGATCATGACCGCCAAAAAGAATAGAACCGCAGAAATTTTTGCAGCTTCTCATATTCTCTCAGCTTTATATTTTATTGCGGGTGTAGCGCTGCTTGCTTTAATGACCCAACCAAAGTATATGCCAATTCACTTAGGCATTCTCGGAATCCTTGACATAATAGTTTCCTACGGCATAACTAAAATGAGAAGATGGTCACTTTATGTAGCTGCTTCCACCTCGGTTTTAGGCCTCGTTTTTGGAGGCGTTACCTTAGCCGCTATAGTTAAGCTCCTTAGCTCAGATACAGTGGACATACTGATTTTGTTGGGTATAATCGCTTACATAGCTCTTTCAGTAGCTATGCTAATTTACTTAGTCCTTAAAAGAGATGAATTTCTGTAGGTTTTTGCTGAAATTATTTATTTTGCTTATCTCTAAACAATTTTTGGGAAATTTATGCCCTACCTATTCCCATCCAACCTCCGGAAGTTTATTAGGGTTCCAGCTGAGCAAACCTGTGAGATGTTATCTCAGATTTTAGAGGAAATACGTGACGTGAAAACGGGTGGAGAGAGGGTCTTCAAAGCCGATATTGGCAAAGGAGTTGGGGTGGCGCTTAAGATACGACTGTTACCTGAGGGGGAGGCTAGTTCACTTGAATTCAACTTTAATTATCGAGGTCTTGTATCCATGATTCTAGCGGTTTTAGCTGTATCAGTTGGATTAAGTCTGTCTCTATCCTCATTTACTCCATTAATTCTCAGCGTAATAGGCATGCCAATCCTAGTTTACAGAGCCAGCTTCGTAATAGAAAGATTTCTGAGCGATTTTAACAATTTCCTGCAGGGATTAGAAATTGAGTATAATAGGAGAAAACTTGTAGAAGATCGGATTAGGTGGCAACGTAACCCAAAAGATGCGAATGACCTCTATAAAAAATTGCGTAAGAAGCACATTAAGATTTGGGGGAGCACATACGCCCTAGAATATAAGATAAATGAATATCAAAGGCAAGGGCTAACAAGAGATGAAGCCATAAGAAAAATAGCTGAGGAGGAAGGAATCTTTTAGCGCCATCGTCTCCTCCCCTTTTCATGATATTTACCATATGCAAGCGCAAATATGACCGTTAACCAAGCTGTGACGTTCTGGCAAATTAGATATTTCCAAGTTATATCAGCTTTTATGAGAGGCTCGCTCAGAGGCTTAATTAAGCCTGAAAGGCTACTTCTAAAGGATGCCGCAAATAAGCCTACAGCATTGATTAGAGATGAATTAACCTGACTGGACCATTTAATGAAGGCTCTAAAGAAATAATTACTCTGATATAGATTTAGGGTGAAATTGTAAAGGGCAGAGGGATAGACCAGCATGAATATGATGAATAATAGAAAACTAAAGAGAGCGATGACTCCTAAAATGCCCTTAGGAATAGATTCGAGAAAATGAAATTTTCCTGTTAGGGATTTAGTTTCTCCGCCTCTTTTTATCGGCCTAAATGTTTTCGGTTTTCCAGAAATGAGCTTGTTCAGGTAAATCCAGCTTGATAGAAGTATGAAAACAACATTTAATGGAATCAGATGGAAAAGAATGCTTATAGATATTGATGGCAAATTTCCTCCCAGAGAGATCTCCAGAGGCGCTGGGTCAACTAAACCCATAGAAGCGAAGGATGCTATTAGCGCATATTGAAGCAAAAAGATTACTATTACGCCTAAAAGATTCACAATAATATTTTTAAGATTACGATATAGTTCACTAAAGGTCAACTTCTTCACCAGACTTTACTCCAGCCACCGAATCATTACTGAAATCTCTTTTAATAAATTACCTAATTAATATTTTAGCCTTAAAGTTTTCAGTTAAAATGGCAAGTTTCTAAACGACTTTACCGCTATTCTCTTTAATTTGAAAAGAGAAAAATTGAAAAATGTTATTATCCTGTTTTCGCATATTCTGCTTTTATGCAGGGTATTTTAACGATAGGTGAAATACTAGTTGAAATTATGCGTAAAACCAGAGATATGCCGTTTGATGTTCCAGCAGAGTTCGTTGGACCCTTCCCAAGCGGCGCTCCGGCAATATTTGCTGATGCTGTTGCCAGGCTTGGTTATCCATCAGCCATAATAGGTGCTGTTGGGAATGATGATTTCGGCGCTATGGTGCTTAATAGACTCAGGCATGATCATGTTGACGTCAGCCACATTAAGGTTTTAGAGAACTACCTCACCGGGATAGCTTTCGTCTCCTATTTCTCCGATGGATCAAGAAGATTCATATTTCATCTTAAACAATCAGCTGCCTCAAAAATATCGGTAAAGGATATTGATGATGATTATGTTGCTGGATTTAGGCATCTGCATATAATGGGTTCAGCCCTATCAGTCGGCAGAGACGTGCGTGAAGCATGTTATAGAACCGTAGAAATAGCCTATAATAATGGTTTAAGTATATCTTTAGATCCAAATCTGAGACCTGAACTCCTCCCCCCACATAAGATTAGGGAAATCTGCAAACCTGTGATTGACCGAGCAGATTTTATACTGCCAAGCATTGAGGAGATAAAGGTGCTTACTGGAGACGAGAATATAGATTCGGCATGTTTAAGAATGCTAGATATGGGCGTGGATGTAATCGCTGCGAAGATGGGCAGTTCAGGTTCAACTATATATGCAAATGGAAAAAAGAAGCATATTCCACCATTTAAAGTTAAAGAGATTGATCCAACGGGAGCCGGAGACACTTATGATGCAGCCTTCATTGTTGGATTACTAAGAGGCTGGAATATTGAGAAGGCAGGATACTATGCTAATGCTGCGGGTGCGCTAGCCGTAACCAAATTTGGGCCGATGGAGGGATGCCCAACTCATAAAGAAATCCTAAAATTAATAAGAAGAGAAAAACCAGATCTCCTAGAAATGTTTAAGGGATAACTATTAAGATCATTGTTGTAGTCCTAAAAATTTGAACGAGAAAAATTCCTTCTAAGAGGAATGCTTGTTTCAACTCAGCTGGAAATTGGGAGGAGGGGAGAACTCTGAAAAGATCCTCTTCCTCACTAACCCGATATATCATAGGTTGTTCTCACATAAATAAGTCGGTTCCATTTATAGCTGAAAGCCTCTACCTTAATTCCGTCTTTTTGAGTTTGGACGCATAAAATATAGGAGATGCCTCCCTCTATCATATATAGATCCTACAAGAATATAATTTTTCAAGTATGAAGGCTGAAAGCTTTTAGGGAAAAACTTTATTTTTTCCTTTTATTTAAGCAATAATAGACTCCCTTTTTTTACTTTAGGGAGGGAATCATGCGGGCTTGGCGAAATCTCCAACTAAGAAAGTTAGTGAGACTCCAGCCTTTTTTGAGATTGGTCGCTTTATTGCTTCCCCCGGTAGAAAGCTCTGCGGCTTTCTTATTGAGGCGGAGGCTGAACGTGCAGTCTTCAGGAGGATACTTGATGTAGCAGCTAAGCATAATGCGAGGCTTAAGTTCGCACACTTCCAAAGGCCAAATGAAAAGAAAATAATTCTAGTTTTCTTCGATTATACAGAATGCGACGTTTCTCCCCAAGCTCTTGCAGATGAAATCCGTAAATCTAGAAACGTGATATCTGTTGAGCTTATTGAGTCTCCAATTGAAGGCTTCATAATAGATACAACCTCAAATCAGCTTGCAGTTAATGGTGTTAGATCAGCCATATGCCCCCTTCCTATATATAGAGGCTTAATCCAAGGGGCTCGAGATCGATTCGGTTCAGGCGGAGCATTCTTCCTATATTATGCGGGCCATGAAATGGGCGAAGAAACCGCCAGATTAGCGCGCAAATTAGGACAGAGACTTGGAGCAACAGACCCAATGCAGATTTTAAGAGATATAATTCTGCCCTTACAAGGCTCTACGGGATGGGGCATCCCAAAGATCACCGAGTTCAAACCTAATCCACTTTACATACGCATAAAAATATATAACTCTCTTGAATGCGAAATCGGCTGTGGAGCCAAAGAACCATACAGTCATCTGACACGCGGCTTCATAGCTGGATGCGTATCTGAGTTATTCGGTATAAAGGTAACAGTTACAGAAACCAAGTGCATAGCAAAAGGGGATCCATACTGTGAATTTATCATTAAACCCGCATGAACTTCCCTATTAATGTAATTTATATATGTCTGTCCTGAGCTAGTAATCTATTTAGCAGATTGGGAGTAGAAGTTATTGGTGCTCCGGCCGGGATTTGAACCCGGGTCCGCGGCTCTCTCCCGCGGAAATTTGGCTCTCGTCGAGAGGCCGCTATACTTGACCGGACTATACTACCGGAGCACTAATATTCTTAATCTGGCTTTCAATATTTTTCTTTTCTTATGACTTTGGTGTTTTGAAGCCTCATTCTTTTATCTATTTTATGAATTCAGACTTCTTTGGTTCATATTAATTTTTCTTTGGAAACTCGCTTGAAATTATTTAGGTTTTACTGGCATAAATTTTTGTATGAGACTTCACGAGCTTAATGATAAAGAGAATGTTAAGTTTAAGTTCTTATTATGTGCTTGTTACTGAATACGGGTGGATGGAGACGATTATTTATGAAGGGAGGGAGCTTTCTAAGGGAGACTTAAAATATTACTTTAGTGCATTTCTAAATGCCTTATGAGGAGAAAAGAATGAAATATGGTTAAATGCACGGCATGTGGGGTTAGGGAAGCGTTCTACGCTAGACTTTATTCAGGAGAGAAACTTTGTGCTAAATGCTTTCTTAGGTCTATTGAGGATAAAGTTAGGGCGACTATAGCAAGATATGAAATGTTCAAGTTTAATGATAGAATAGCGGTTGCGGTTTCCGGCGGAAAGGATAGTGTTAGCTTACTGCATATATTATTTAGAATTGAAAGGGATTTTCCTAAGGCTTCGCTTTGCGCAGTGACCGTAGATGAGGGGATAAGAGGCTATAGGGATGAGGCTATAAAAATAGTTGCTGAAAACTGTGAAAAACTGGGCGTGAAATACTTTATGGTTTCATTTAAGAAACTTTATGGGTATACGCTTGATGAGATCGTTAAGCGAATAAAGCATAAAGAAAGCGGTTTAACGCCATGCTCATACTGCGGGGTCTTAAGGCGGAAAGCCCTAAATATGATTGCAAGGCGGGTAGGCGCCACTAAAATTGCTACGGCACATAATCTCGATGATGAAATACAAACCTTTATGCTTAACATAATTCACGGAGATCCATTAAGGATAGCTCGAACAGCTCCAGTATTTGAGGATGAAGAATCAGGATTAGTGCCTAGAGTTAAACCCCTATGCGAGATTTTAGAGAAGGAGATAACCCTATACGCATATTTGAGAGGAATAAGATTCCAGGAGAATCCATGTCCATACGCTGGAACCGCTTTAAGAAATGATGTGCGGAATACATTAAACAGACTTGAAGAAAAGCATCCGGGAATAAAATACACAATTTACAGGTCGGCTGAGAGAATAAGAGAAATGATGAAGAACAAAATTCCCAAAATCACCCTAAATCAGTGTAAAATATGTGGAGAGCCAACAGTAAGCGAAGTATGTCAAGCATGCCAGCTATTACAGAACATAAATTGAAATTAAAAGATATTTTAGAAACCTAAAGCGACGGCCTTATCTAGCACTTAAGTTCAAGCAAATTAGGTGGACGGTGGGTCACTGAAGCTCGACGCGCAGAATCCGCGGACCCAAACCAGCCCGCCGTTCATACCCGCGCCCCCCTGAGCGCTGAACGTCCAGGCTTAGGTTGCTCCCTCCCGGGCCTGGCCAGGTTCGCCTGGTAAACACGGTTACACCCCTCCTACGAGGGGTGCCCCGTGACCGCCAGCCCCAGAGGACAGGTATTCATCGCTTAGGGTTAGCTGGGTCAGCGGCCTTACGCGCCTCACTTCAGCTTTCGGCCCGTCGTATAGGGGGTTTACGGTCGAGGCTGTTTCGCCTCTCAGGGGACCCCTAGCCCCCCGCCTGAGACCCACCGTCCAATTAAATTTTATTTTTTGGGTGTTAATAAACGCTTTGTGTTCTTAGGTGCTTTTTATGGTTTCCATTAGAATTGGCATGAGGGCTGTTCCTTTCTCTAGGATTCCCAAGCTTCCTTTTCGACATGTTTTTTCGGAGAATTTGTTTATGCCATCGCTTTTTATTTTGCCTCCGGATATTAGCAGTGGAACTGGATCATCGCTGTGTGCCTTTAGTTTACATGGTGTTGAATGATCCGCAGTCACGCAGATAACTGTTTTATTTAGGTTTATTTTTGGCAGTATGCTTCCGAAGAAGTATTTGTCGATCGTAGCTATTTTTTCAGCCTTAAGCATAAAGTTTCCATCATGTCCGGGTTCATCAGGTCCTTTAATATGGATATAGAAGCAGTCGAATTCATTCAGCACGCTCAGTAGCTTTTCCGCTCTGATTAAGCAGTCGCGCATTAGGTCGCCTGAGGGTGGTGGAAGTTCGATGGGATGCATGCCGGCGAGCCTTGCGATTCCCCTTTCAACTGGCATATCTGTTAGACATGCGAATTTAACTCCATACTTCTCATTTATATCGAAAAATTTTGGCAGAGCATTTCCGGCGTCGCGAGTTAATATTATGTTAGCTTTAAGCTTCCCTTCAGCCTCCCGCTTTCTGTTCACTTCATGCTCCTCTAAAACCTTATGGCTCTTCCAAATAAATTCGTTCACAAGCTTAGCTGAGACTCTAGCAGCCTCACTATCTTCAAGGGGAACACAATCCTCTAGAATCATTTTAACGTCGGCTTTAGCCACACCCAAACCGGCTACTCTTTCGTAGGCTGGATCAGTATTTGAGATTTTACCTGAAAGTGGACCGGCTTTACTCCTTATGATTAGGACTCCTCTATGACCTATAGTATTCTTAAACTCGAAGTCTGCTGGATAGGACTCAAGTTTAATTAGACTGTTGATGGCTTTAGCGAGTT
>CAZOWB010000054.1:0-7222 GCA_964583315.1 uncultured Candidatus Bathyarchaeia archaeon
ACCGTTTTACATAAAGCCTAGAGATGATAGACCTGAAATAAGTGAGGGATTTGATTTAATGTGGAATTGGATTGAGATAGCTTCTGGTGGAACGCGCATACATGATAAAGAATTATTGATTAAAAGATTAAAGGAACAAAACTTGAATCCGGAATCATTTAAGTATCACCTTCAAGTATTCGATTATGGCATGCCGCCCCATGCAGGATGGGCAATAGGACTCGAACGGTTAGTAATGATGTTAACGGGCGTGAAAAATATTAGGGAAGTTGTTCTCTTTCCAAGAGACCGATTTAGATTGACCCCATAAATAGTAAGCAATTTTAGCTATGCCTAGTTCTTTCTTAATCTTATGAAAAAACAAATCAATATTTCTAATTCTAAGCGCTCACCAACTTTAGTGGGACATCAACCATATTGATCTAGCAACAAAGACTACTGCTCCTATAACGACACCAATTATTAAGCTAATGAGCTTACAACCGTAACATCTCTATATCCGGCTTTAAATTCGAGGAGGAATGTGGATAATCCAGCTAGTTATAGCTGATGAAGGTTTTCGCTATAAGAAAAATTGTTAAAGGCATATTCAACATATTTAATCTAGGTATTCCACCTCAATGAAGTAGGCGCCCACCTCTTTCCGTCTTTTCGTTGTCCGTTGAGGAAAGCTTGTAGCCGAACTGGTCACGCCAATAACCCAACACTACATTACTAATTTAATAGTAGCAGCTTTGTAATGAGGAAACTAGAGTGGTGGGCGGGCGCCTAACTCAACTTGAACTATCATTTTCTTGTTGTCTCTGATTATTGTTAAGTTAACTGTTTGCCCTGGCATTGTATGCTCCTCTAAATAGGATGATAGATCATCTATGCCAGTTACCTTCTTACCGTTTATCGCTATTATTATGTCACCGCCGATTGGTATTTGTTCGCCAGCTATGTAAACGTATTTGGTGCCTCCCCTTAATCCGGCTTTGTAGGCTGGCCCATCTTCTATAACTTGCACTATTAACCATCCGTAGGTTACGTTTGTGTCCATTGCTTTTGCAATTTCATAGGTCATATCGATTCCTTGGGCTCCAAGCCAAGGATGCCTATTATATGAGCCTTCTCTTATCAAAGATTCTATTTCTCTTAGTATGGTGTTTGATGGTATGGCGAAGCCTACGCCTTGGGAGCCACTAACAATGGCTGTTGTTACTCCGATAACTTGTCCCTTAAAGTTTAGTAGTGGGCCTCCTGAGTTGCCTGGATTTATTGGAGCTGTTGTCTGTATGACGTTGGCTATTGGGTAGCCGCCTGTTAGTTCCTCGGTTATTGTTCTGCCTAGTGCGCTGACCACGCCGACGCTCATTGAACCAGCCAGCCCATATGGATTTCCAACAGTTATAACTAGGTCACCAACTTTGAGGGTTGATGAATTTGCTATTTCTAGGGGATGAAATTCTCTTTCTGGAGCGTTCGCTGAGAGCACTGCTAGATCAGCGTATGGATCTGATCCGAGCACACGCGCCTCATACTTATTTCCGTTTGCAAAAGTTATGGTTATATTTTTTGCATTACGAATTACGTGGTAGTTTGTGATTATTACCATCTGACCGGTGAAGTTGTAAACGAAGCCTGATCCTTGAACCTGCGTATAATAATATCCAAAGAGACCTAATTCCCGGGTCATTCCTTTTATCATAACAACTGAGTCTCTGACTTTCTCATAGATTTTTGAGAGGGAGATGTTTGCATTTAACGTAGTAGAATACTGGGTGGTGTTTGCAGATATTTGCAAATCTACAATTTGCCGCTTGAGATCTTGGATCTGACTTTGCAGGTCGCTTATCTCTTCTAGGGCGGTTCTATATCCTATTAAATAACCTAAGAATGATGCGGCAAGTAAGCTTGCCATTAGTAATAATATTACTGTAAATGATGTTGTTCTTCCAATGATTTTATGTTTCTGTTGGGTAAGCATCGTTATCTCCTCTCAAAGAGATTTTTTCTTTCCCTAATTTTGCTCTGATTAATTAATATTAAAAGAATTAAAAGATTTTTCAGAATTAAAACCAAAATAGACATAAACATTTCTGATAAAATAATTTAGAGTAGAAATTGAATAAATTTGCTCCGCCCGGGGTTTATCTATTAGGGCTTTGAAGGCGCTTGGAGCTGAATGAATGAGCTATCACATTCGACATCTGAAATATGTGCTTGGCTGGCTTATTGCTGGAACTAGAGGAGGCATTATGAGAGCTCGAATAATTATGGCATTAAAGGAAACCCCCATGAATGCTAATCAGCTAGCAAATTTTTTAGGAGTTGACTACAGAACTATAAGGCATCATCTTGAAATTCTGGAGAAGAATAGAATAGTTACCTCAGCAGGGGACAAGTACGCTGTCACATATTTTCTCTCTTCCGAAATGGAGGAGAACTATTCCGTGTTTGAGGAGATTTGGAAGAAAATTGGAAAAAAAGAAAAAAGGAGGAGATGAAAAATGAGTGATGAAATGGCTGGGAATAAAAGAATAGTGATTATAATCCTGATTTTAGTAGCGGTAGCTTTTATCGCAACTTTTTTCAGCATAATTGTTACGGGCGCCACGCTGGAACGACAGATTAGAAGGCGTTGGGGCCTCACCGAGGCTCAAATGAAGGAGATTGAGCAGCTAATAGAGAAATATCGGAGCGGCGAAATCACCTTAAAGGATTTCAAGAGGGCTTTATGGTCGAAATTTAAGACTTGGGGGGTTACCCCGCCTCCGCCATTAGACATACTAGATATTCAACTATTCTATACTGTTAGAGCCGTTATTTCCACTGTTAATATAGCGCTTGTGCTGATGCTGCTTTTCATATACTTAGACATATATCGGAAGACTAGAGCGCAATTCACAGCTGGACTCGTAATATTCTCACTGGTTTTACTTCTCTATACGATTACTTCAAACCCCTTCATGCAGAGAATTTTCGGTTTCCGCGCGTTCGGGCTTGGACCATTCGCCATGCTACCAGACATATTTGCCTTCATAGCGCTTCTAATACTATTGTATCTGAGCCTTGAATAGATCCTTAATGCCTTTTTAGAAACCTCATGATTTTTCTGGAATTTGTCAAAAAATTGGGATGAATTCTGATACAATTCTGAAAAACTCTTTTATAATTTGCTCACGATCCGAATGATTGGTGAAAACCCATGAATAAAACGGTATTATTGGGGATTTTAGGCTTATCCGTACTTAGCGCCGTGATCATTCCAGCATACGCATGCTTCAGCGGCTTTGCATCCTATCCGTGGAGCAGAGCCGCCCAATGGACTGAGCAGAAGGACGCTTTGATGCTAGCGGAGCCTAATGATCTGCCATGCCCTGATGATGCACGGGGCTTCGCTTGGAGAATCTGGCATAATTGGAGGCAGAGGCTTATAAATAGATGGCGTAGAGGCATTGGCGTCCCCAAATTAGAGTTAAGTGAGGAATTTAAGCAGAGAGTTATAGAAATAGCGGAAAGCGATGAAGATGTGCAGAGTCTTTTAAGCGAGAGCTATAATATTACAGCGATTAAACCGATACATGCGGAGTCAACGGTTCAAGGAGACGGCCAAGTCCTTATTGAAGTTGACAGAGTTCTTTTAGTGCTAGTTAAAGACAAATATAATAGAGCGATAGTATTGATCGACTTTGAAGCAGAAAAGGTCATAAAAATAGTAGTTGTAAACGTTACAGTAATCGATAAAACAGAATCGCCCTAAAATTTCCTCCTTCTTTTTATAAAAAAGGACGTTTAATAGAAGGATTAGCTAAATTAGGCTGATTTTTAACGAAGGGCAAAAATATAGATTGATACTAGAACCCACCTTTTACTAGCTGGTCATCCGTTGAGGGCTTCATGAATTCTCTTAGGAGTATGGTTGCGTATGTTCCTTTATGTAATGTGAAGCTGAATTTAGCGGACCTTTTAGAGCTATCGGTTTCGTCCTCTGCAATAGATACTTTAAGATCGAATATTTTTGCTAATGCTGGTCTTAAATCGCCGAGAACATTAACTTTGAGAACCCGGGGGTTTTGGAAATCCTCTCTAGATATTCCCTCCTTCTCGAGAATTTCTCTTTCAATTTCACCCTGTAAACCTTCAGATGGAGGCTGCTTTAGCCCTATTAAGGGAAGCGCTAAAGCAACTTTTTCCCTCAAAATTTCCTCGTTAAGACGTGAAATGTTGCTTGCTTCAGCTCTTGCAAATCTCCTCATCGGCAGTCCAAATCTGTTAAGTTTAACTAAATAGTCTCCAGCAACTGCTTTATTTAATGGTAGTCCACGCTTAATTCTCTCGCTCAGAAACTTATTGAATAGGAACGATTGGTAGGCTTGCACAAATAACCTACGTAGGTTCATTGGGATTTTATATAGAGCGCCTAAAAAATCGTTTGGGCTCTTTGATAGGTGCGTTAGGATAAGTCTTTCGTAAAGTAGGTTCTTCGGGAACCTTTTCAGGGCATTCTTAAAATCCATGGTTTCACGTAATTCTTTTCTCGCCTCTCTCGCTTTAGCGCTTTCGAAGGGGCTTTCATAGAATAGAAATGTTAGAACCGCTTTTCTAAAGTCGCCTTTGATCATATGTTTGCCAATTATATGCGTTATAGGTCTGATTGTTCCGAATCTTTGATGCCCGAAGAAGTTAGGTATTCCCCCGAAAACCGCTAGTTCACTACTAATTTTTTTAATTCTCCTCCACAAAGTTGCTTCTTTGAGCCTTATAGACCTAATAGTTATTGTGAATTTGTTTCCAAATAGCTTTTCAGAGGTTATCTCCTCATTTGAGAAGCCAAGCGGCTTAAGAGATAAACCCTTGATATTAACTCCTTTAACCTTGCTGAGCGGCACACCACCTACACTTATATATTGGGCTGTTAGAGCAACCGTATCTTTTATTCCGGCGAAACCTATTCTATCAGCGCTTATCCCCATTGATTTAGCTATTTCCTCGATGGCTATGAGGGTATCCCAATTCCTCTTAATCAATACGCATACAAGATAGCGGCCATGTTTAAAAAGCATAGCTGGCTGATTCTCTTCCAGTTTTACAGAAGCTCTAGAGCCATCAACCAAAATCTCTTCAACAATAAAGTCTTCTGGAAAACGCTTAATAATTCCACCTATGCCGCGGGTTTTCGAGGCGTAAACTTCTATGCCGATACGGGCCTCTATATTGGGAACCTTAAACATTGGACTATAAACCTCAATAAAGCGGTAGGCTACCGGTAACTTTATCTATGAGATTTGATGGAGCTGGACCTATACCGAGGGCTGTTGTGGTTCCCGGTTTAAGCTCGGTTAATCCCATATCTGATATTAAAGCGGTTGGGAGACCTAGATCCTTGGCTTTTTTCTCTAGGTTTAGGAGCTCAGCCTCGGAATTAGCTTTGAGCACTATTTTTCTTTGACCACTTTCAAACCATTCCCTCCACCAATGAGGATGATTTTTTCTTGCTTTTTCAGCCGCTGAGACAGCGGCATGACTTGCTTGAGCAGCAGCTTTTCCAGGACTCATCTCTAAATCTGATCGTAATACAATAACCTGCTTAAACCTAAAGAGCAAATCGGATTCCATACGAGTTAACCATGTTTACAATTAGGGGAAAAATGTATTTGTTTTTCCCTTAATCGATGAAGCTTAAAAACTTTTATTATCTAAATGAAGCTAGGAAACATTGGTTTTTGGGCTTTTGCTTTTAATGGCGATTATAAATGGCATCATAAAGACGAATGGTATCGAAGCAACGAAGAACGGTAGAAAGTAATCAGGCTTTGAAATTGTCCACATTATGCTTCCGGCAGCTGGCCCTATTATTGATCCTATACTGTTGGCTGCGGAAGTTAATCCATATCCTTTTCCTCTTTTCTTAACTTCTATTAGATCTGCTATCCAAGCTGAAAATGCTGGTGACGCTAAGTTTCCAGCAAAAGATAAAGCTCCTAGAATTAACGCGAATTGGAGAACATCTTTAGAGAGGGGCAACAGCAGAAGAAGAGGTGTAGCCGTTAATACTGATACTAATATGACTAGCTTAGGTCCAAGGGTGTCAGATAATTTTCCTCCTGGAATTTGAGCTAGGGCTGTAGCCATTCCCCAGCCAATGGAGAACGCTATGCCCATCTCTGTTGGGGATGTGCCGAGAGCATACATGAGAAAAGCCGTAGTTATTGGCATTAGAATTCCATTACCTAGTCCAGAGAAGAATTGCACACTACACAGAAGAAAGAGATTTCTCGTAGAAGATCTGGTTGGCTCTGTACCTTCTTGCTTGTCGGCTTTAATTTTCTTTGATTTACTGGAGGGCATAATTTTTGTCTTCAATGTTTTCAGAAAACTTGAGTATAGGATTACAGCTACTAAAGATAAAGCGAAGGCCAATATTATTGGGAAACGTAAGAAGATATTGTCGGATAGAAAGCCGCCCAATGCGGGCGCCGCTATCTGACTTAGGATCCAAGATAAATTAAAAATGGCGAATGATGTTCCCCTAATAGTTTCAGGAAGGAAGTCAGCAATTATAGCATTTAAAAATGGTATTATTAAACCAAAGAAAACTCCTGAAACAATATAGGCTCCTGTAATCCACAAACTTTCCCTCGCAAGATAAAGAAGTAAGAGGTAGGTTGGTGAAAGGAAAAGCGAAGAAAAGACCAGCATGATTTTATCCATTTTGTCCCCAACCAAAGCCCCTGAAAAATTCGTCACGGTCTTAACCAAACTAAAAATGGAACTTAAAAAACCGATCATAGCGACGACGGCGGCTTCCTCAACGAGAAACTCTTTGAGAATGTATGGAATAACTGGGCTGCAAAGTGAATCAGTAAAAACCACAATAAACGTTACAACCCACAAAATTGTGAAAACCGTCCCAAATTGAGAGAAACCTTCTCGAAATCCCACTCTACGAGACATAATCTTATCGCTACCAAATCTCTTCATATTCATTTTTTAAAATCTTTACCTTAACTATCATTCTCAAGAATATAAATCTACACTCAATCCCTGAAAATGCCGCTTCAAATTCGCCATTTTTATCAAAGGAAAAAATCAGCATACATTCACTTCGGCGGAAACTGGGGTTTTTGTGCAGATCAGCCACCGCCGAAGTGGGGGTGTAAAATTTAAATATAAAATGCGCTCTATTTCCTTAATAGAGCAAGAAAACCCCTCGGAATCTCACAAAGAGAATTGAAAG
>CAZOWB010000055.1:0-7169 GCA_964583315.1 uncultured Candidatus Bathyarchaeia archaeon
TTAAGACGGGCATTGAAAGACGGAAATGCGGATCTATCGAAAGAACCTGGATTCCTAGATCTTCGCCTCCTCTGGAAATATATCTTAATGTATGGTAGAGGAATATGAATGGCGGTTCAATAAGCGCTTGCACTTCAGCAAAGGCTGAGGCATCGGGGGTTCTTTCTAATACAACAACCGGGTTGGCTTCGTATTTTGTCCATTTGTATCCGTCGAAGCTATATGCGTATCCTATACTTTCAAGTTTCTGAGTCATGCATGCGCTGTAGAAGCAATGGAAAATTCCTTCGTGATATACAACTTTTGCTTCAGAAAAACCAGTTGCGTCCCATGCGCCCCAATCGCCCGTAGGAAGAACAGGGTTACCCTCATACTTCCTCCATGGACCTTCAGGCCTATCGGCTACAGCTAAAGCAAAGGGACCGTGATCAGTTGGCCCTATTGGATGCTCATTGAACATGTAGTATTTTCCGCCTACTTTGACAACTCCGCCTACATATCCGAAGTCCTCTATGATCGGATTACCCTCATACTTCCTCCATGGACCGAGAGGATTATCAGCATAAGCAAGCCCAACGCTAACTCCTTCACTCTCTGACCCAGTCCCCGAGTAAAACATGTAGTATCTTTCGGTGCCCTTCCTAACGTTGTAGTGTCCTTCCTTAAGAATTGTTCCACATGCAACCCATTCGTCCTCCCAGCTTCCGTCTGGTCCGTGGTCTAGAACAGGGTTACCCTCATACTTCCTCCATGGACCAAGGGGGGTTGGAGCCATTGCAACTCCTATTCGGTAAGCTTTTGGCCAGCGTTTTTTATCCTTACCTATCGCATGGTAATACCAGTAGTATGTGTGGTTATCTTTGAATATGTCACAGGCCTCTAAAACTTCTCCATCCCAAGCTTTTTCGTCACCGGTAACTATAGCTGGATTCGGGCCGAGAATTTGGATAAAACCTCTTTCAGCGAATACATTCTTCGGCATAGTACATCACAAGGAGAAATATCACCGCCACACAATATATAATTTTTTATTAAATGAGTTTATTACGATAGGCAGAGCGGGAACGAGCCACTAGGTTATATATGTCCCGATATGTGCATACTGGTATTCCGCGTTGCTGACAATAGCTTAGTATTTCTCTGAGATATTTCGCGTCTCGATCATGCTTAAAACTAGTGCTTGGATGAAGCGTTAAGCTTAGAAACAAGCCGCGGTTATAGACAAAATCTATTGCTCTTTTCAAATATTTAATCCATGCTTCTACGGGTTTTTCAGGGTTTCCTCCCATATCAATGTCGAAGTATTGTCTGTCCTGATAGCAACAGAAGGGTATCTCTAGTAATCCAGTCTTATAATAGTATGGTTGCAGATAAGCGATTATTTTTATAGACTGCTCTTCAGTAGACGGGGTGAAAAGCGGATGCTTCCCGGGTGGAAAATAAGCGTTTTGAGTGCTGACAAACTTTATACCAGTCTTAAGAATTATCCGCTGGACATCTTCTCTATTTTTTAAGCCAAAGGTATATCCTCCTGGACCCCTCAACCCAATATTTGTTATTTTAAGCTTTTTCTCAAGTAGATTTTTAGTCTTAACAATCTCGGATTCTATTTGATCGATTGGTGAATCTATTAAACTTATGTGGCTATATGTATGTTGATCAATGGCGTGGCCTTTCTTAACTATTTCAGCCCACATATCTATGGGGTCTTCGAGGGTATTACCTTGCAAAAAGAACTGTAGCTTTGCATCGTAATCTTCCGCTATTTCCACCAGTCTCTCTATATAGTTTGATACATCCTCATTTAGGTGACCGTGACAACCCCCTCTCCAGCCGATGTTTCTATTGTATAAATATCTAAGATCACCCGGCATATCCACATCATAACCTATAGCGACGACACATTTAGAGTCTTTGCAGACTTTACCGGGAGTCATCTTTTTAGAAAACCCGCATCATTTTATGTTAAATGCGAATTTTTTCCCCTCTTTGAGTTCGTTTCACAAATTCGTTACACACCTTCTCCAAAGCAGCTATCACATCATCCAGATCTTCCTTTGTTAAGAGCGGATGAGGCTCTAGAAGCCAGAGAACCTCTTCGCATGCTCTTTCAGCATTTGGAAGCTGACCTTTCTTATATTCTATCTTTCTGCCGTATAGGGGGCATTCGAATGGACATTTCGTTTTTCCGTATCCTATCTTCTTTGTGAATATCTCCTGTAGATGGCATGGAACTGGTACGCGGGTGGTTGTGGTGTAATGATAATCATAAACACCTTCAGCACTAAGGGCTTTAGCGAACTGTAACAAGGAAACACCAAGTTTTTCCCGGTCAAGCCTTATTACGTAATAGTAGTAGACGCGTTTGCCCCATGGAGCTTCCTTAGGAGGTTCAATTCCTTCTATATCCTTTATTCCCTTCGTTAGGTATTCGGCATTTCTTCTTCTTATCTCAAGAAACTTATCTAGCTTCTTCAATTGAGCCAGACCTATGGCACATTGGATTTCTGTTATCCTGTAGTTAGTGCAGGGAATCCCCCAGAAGTATTTAGATGCCCATCCAAGCTCTCTTTTACGAGCAAAATTGTGGTACGACCATATTTTTTCATATAGTTCGTCATCATTTGTAAGTATGAAGCCTCCTTCACCAGTAGCTATTATTTTTCCAGAGATTGTGCTAAAGGAGCTGGCAATTCCGATTGTTCCAATGAGTTTATCTTTATATGTTGCTCCAGGCGATTGAGCAGCATCCTCTACAACCCATAAATCATGGGCCTCAGCTATCTCCATTATTGACCCCATATCTGGCGGCTGTCCAGTTATGCTAACAGGCATTATCCCTTTAGTTCGGTCAGTAATTTTCCTTTCAATATCTGCCGGGTCTATCGTTAAGTATTCTGGGTCGATGTCAGCAAAGACAGGAATTGCATTTTGCATTAGGATCACACTTGCCGTAGCGATGAAAGTATATGGAGTTGTGATCACTTCATCTCCAGGCCCAACATCTAATGCTGCTAGAATTGCATGCATGCTCACAGTTCCATTGGCTACTGCAAGAGCATGTTTAACCCCAAAATATTTTGCTAAAGCAGCTTCATATTCCTCAGCGATCTCAGCCCTCCTTAAACGCTTAGCTTTCAAAACTTCTAATACCGCATTTATCTCCTCTTCTCCAATTACATCTGCCTCTATAGGTAGCGGATTCTTCCTAATGGGTTCGCCACCCTCTATGGCTAATCTCACCAATCTTTTAAACCTCCATTCTATTTAGAAGATGGGGGAGGGAATATAAGTTTTATCTATTTTTGATTGAAGAATTATCGAAAGGCTTAAGAAAATTTCGTTATCAGTAAATAATTGTAGAATTCAAGGTGGAATTAAAAAATGGGAGAAATAAAAAGTGTGAAGGTTACTAGACCTTGGGAGCCTTTGACAAGAGACGAAGTTTACGATGTCCATTTAACTTCACTCGAAATTTTAGAGAAGATTGGCGTTATGTTTTCAGATGAGAATGCACTAAAGATCTTCAGTGAGGGCGGGGCTGAAGTTCAGAATGGAATAGTGAAGATACCAGAGCATTTAGTTAAAGAGTGCATTAAAAAAGCTCCAGAGAGGGTGACCCTTTGCGGTAGAAACTCCAGATATGATATAAAGCTTCAGGACAAGAATACCTACTTCACAGCTTGTTCTGAAGCAACCTACGTAGTAGATTTAGAAAAGGACGAATTAAGATTAGCAACAAAGAAGGATCTTTCAGATTTATCTAGATTAGCAGATGCTTTAGAATATTACTCTACAATGCTTCCTTCGGTGGTTCCGCAGGATGTACCGAAGACTCTTTGGATTCAACATGCAGTTGAGGCTATCCTTAATAGTACTGAAAAACATGTATTCTTCGTGTGTCCTACAGGCACTGAAGCGGCTAGGGATACAATAAAATTAGCGGCTGCGGTGGTTGGAGATGAAGAAACTCTAAGAAAAAAACCGATTATAACTGGTGGAGCTTTCTTTTCAAGTCCATTAAGAATGTGGGCTGAAGCATCTGGACCATTAATTGAATATGCAAAGTTTGGGATTCCACTCAACTTAGGGAACAATCTAATGATGGGCGCTACATGCCCAATAACACTTGCCGGAGCGCTTGCACAGGGGAATGCGGAAATTTTATCAGGGGTAGTCTTAGCGGAACTTGTGAATCCAGGCACTCCAATCCTTTACAATGTAGATCCTTTTTCTATGGATATGAGAACCACGAACATAGCGATCTGCGCCCCTGAGAAGGGACTTTGCAACGCTGCGCTTGCTCAGATAGCTCGCTATTATGGTTTTCCTAACGTTGTAGACGGATTTAGCCCAGACTCAAAATTAAATGATACGCAAGCTGGATACGAAAAGGCTGTTTCAGGATTATCTTCAGCCATTTCCGGCGCAAATTTAATAATGGGCGCCGGGCTTCTCGCCTATGGGGATTATGCATGCTTCAAGAGCTTTGTCATAGATAATGAGATGCTAGGATACATACATCGCGTGATAAGAGGCATTGAAGTAAACGAGGAAACCTTAGCTTTCGACGTAATAGCTAAGGTAGGTCATAAAGGAAACTTCCTCAGCCAAAGGCATACTCTCTCTTATCTTAAAAAGGAGCATTTTATACCAGAGTTAACTGATAGATATAGAACTGAGATTTGGAGATCAAAAGGATCAAAAAGCATTGTTGAAAGAGCAAGAGAGAAAGCGATGGAGATACTAAAATCTCATTATCCTGAACCGCTTGAGAAGGATGTCCAGCAAAAACTTAGGGAAATAGTTAAAGAAGCTGAGAGGAGAATATTAAAGAATAGTTAAGTGGAGGTAGGAACATGTCTGAAATCTTTAAGAGGCTAACTGAGGCTATTTTAGAGGGAGATGTAGAGACAGCTGAGAACCTTTCTAAGGAAGCAATAAAATTGGGATTAGATCCATTGGAGGTTATCGAAAAAAGTGTAGTCAAAGGAGTCAGCATTGTTGGAGAAAAGTTTGAAAAGGGAGAGGCCTTCCTTCCGGAGTTAATAATGGCGGGAAATGCCGCTCAAGCCTGTGTAAATATTCTAAAAGAAGAGATTAAGAAGAGAGGAAAGCGGATTAAAAGTCTAGGCAGAGTAGTCATAGGTACAGTTCAAGGAGACATTCATGATATTGGAAAAAACATAGTTGCCGCTTTACTGGTTTCAAATGGTTTTGAAGTTTATGACTTGGGGGTGGACGTTCCACCAGAGGCTTTCATTAAGAAAATAAAGGAAGTTAATGCGGATGTTGTAGGATTATCCGCTTTAGTAAGCACCACACTTTTAAGTCAGGAAAAAACGATTAAGGCCATCGAAAAAGCAGGGCTTAGAGGAAAAGTTAAAGTGATAATTGGTGGAGCTCCGGTCACAGAGGAGTGGGCTAAAAGTATTGGAGCTGACGCTTACGCAACAGATGCTATGGAGGGTGTCAGAAAAATAAAGAAGCTTCTTGGGATAGAATAAAGTTGAGGAACCCTCCCCCAATTTAATCTGTGATTCTTTATACGTAAAGTAGGAGATAGAAGCTTAGGAGCATCATTAGTATTCCAGTTATTAAGTTCAGCCACCTCTTTTTTTCAGATGACCAAGTCTTTAAATCCCTTGTTTTTAGCGTTAATGTATAAATACCCAAGGTTATCGCCAAAAAGGGAGCTATCATTATACCATTATAAACTATAAGTAGAATTAATCCTTCAAACATAGTTTTCAGATTAGCTATTAAACTTAATGCTATAAAGTATGGACCGGATGTACATGGAAGAAGAAATATGCTGGTTGCGCTTCCAATAACGAGAGCTGTGGTAATATTTTCAGATGCTCTTCTAAGAAATTTAGAGAACCTTTTAGAAATAGAGTTGGGGATCCGCTTAAATTTCCTATTAAAGAATGCTTCAATCGAATCCCGGATTCCCAGAGAGAGGCCGAAAATGCTGAAAGCGAAATTTAGGATTGATTTAAACCCTATAGAAAGACCAAAAAATATTACTAAAATGTTCATTTCTTGGATATAAGAAAATAGCTGGAGAAAACCGAAGCCCATTGCATAGTAGGTTATGAAAACGGCGGCTGAGTATGCTATACCAATCTTCAAAACGGTTTTTCTTCCGAACTGGAAAAAAATGAAGGATAGAAAAACGATTAGAACATAAAATGCGCATGGATTTATTGCATCAACAGCTGCAGCAACAACAATCATAGGCAGAAGAGAGAAAACATTTTGTGAAGATGAGAGTTCTACATTTTCTTCGCCTATGAATAGCTTCGCGAGAATCTCTTTTTCCTCACCTTCTTTTATAATCCTGACTGGTTTTATTTCACCATTTACATATATAGGAACGCCCTCGCTTTCCATCTCCACTATTTTCACCCATTTTTCCGCGGAGAAGTATCCTACTACAATTGCTGAGAGATCTCCGTCTTTAAAGACTCCAACAAGCGGTATGGAAAAGACTTCTATAAGATCACATATTCTAGAAAAGCGTTCTCGATGATTGCTCTGTCTGAGATCGTAGATGATAACTTCATCTTGACCATACGCATGAATTAGAGGTTGAGTTCTCATTTCACAAGTTTCACAGTGAGGATCGGTAAATACATAAAATGCGATATTAGAACCGGAATTTAAATTAGCTTGAGAAGAAAAAGATAGAAAAATCAAGCTGAGAATCAGGAAAAAATCTTTCATTATGTATCTTCCTCCATTC
Source organism: uncultured Candidatus Bathyarchaeia archaeon (assembly GCA_964583315.1). Taxonomy (GTDB): domain Archaea; phylum Thermoproteota; class Bathyarchaeia; order Bathyarchaeales; family DTEX01; genus DTEX01. The sequence continues at coordinate 6,749 of CAZOWB010000055.1, forward strand.
ATTCACCATTGAACCATAAAATAAATTTTATTTTAAATTATTAGTATAGAATAGAGTTAGTTAGCAACGAAACCCTTTAGCGGTTTACTAGTTAAGCTTAATTCTTCAATAGATATTTTAGTTTTCTTCCCCAAGGATTAGATTAGATTAATTAATTCATTATTTTTGAATTTTTTAATTATTTCCGTAATTTTTTTGCTTCGCATATCTGGGAGTTTCTTACATAATATTTCAATAATCTGATTCGTTGTCCTCTTTCCGTCAGTTAATAACCAGACTTCTGCTTCAGCATCTTCTAGTATATGGAAGATGCCACTCTTTAAGTTTAGTGCAATCACCAGCGGCTTCGATCCTTTTACTCTTCTCCATACTACATGTTCACTTATTTTAGGAACTTTATTAGAAAGCAGGGCTCTCTCTT
>CAZOWB010000056.1:0-7147 GCA_964583315.1 uncultured Candidatus Bathyarchaeia archaeon
GGCATGAACCATCCGGTCTTTTACCCATAAAGAACTTATTTAGTCCAGCTCTCGTGACGCCGACGCCGTAAGTTTTCGTTATTTTCAACCACTCTTTAAATGTTAGAACTACCTCAAACTCTTTGCAGCATAACCCGCAGCCATTACAACGCCACGAATTGATGCGGCTCCAGGGGACGAAACCCATGCGTAATCCCCTTTTTCTAGCTTTTTTAGTATTCCGAGAAATTTTTGAACGATATCTGCCTAATAAAGCTTAATTTTTTAAATAGGCTCCAATGAAAACGCAAATGCTCCTAAGAGACTATGACTTCATCTTCGGAATTATCCTTATACATTAGATGTGTTAGGATTCGCCGTCTCTTTTTATCTCTTGTAGAGATAAAGCGTATGGGTTGGAAAGCCTAGGAACGAGTTTTCGCAGAATCGTTCAACCTTAACTGGTTTCCATCCCACTATTTCATAATCGTGGGATACAACCCTCGCGCCCCTCTTAAGTTCAGCCTCCAGCTTCGGTTTAACCTTCTCGTTCGCGCTTGTCGTAAGATATAAGTAAACGACATCCGCCATACTTATGTCAACATTAAATATGTCATCATGAATAATTTTAACCCTATCTTGTAAGCCTAATTCCATAACTTTTCTCATGGCCTGCTTAACTAAATCCTCTCTTAACTCTACGCCAATCGCTCTTGCACCAAATTCTCTAGCAGCTATTATCACGGGTCTACCATCTCCAGCCCCTAGATCAACAAATATTTCTCCAGGCTTTAATTCGGCCATTGTTAGAAGTCTTCTTATAACTGATTCAGGAGACGCTACAAATGGGGATATGAACAATCCAGTTCACCTCTATGTTCACTTTTCAGTTTTAATTGTTGAAGAGTTATTTTTATCTTACGCTTTTCATCTACCAAAATCTTCTCTTTAATGCTTCACGTTCAGCCTCAATTATTAATTCAAAAAATCTATCTGTAAGCCTGCTCTCTCTAGATAGTATTCCCTTAACATCATTCAACCTAAGTCTCTTACCTGAAAGAGCTATGGCCGCAGCCTTACCGTACTTCGATATTAACTTCGCTGTCTCAACAGCCTCCCTCTTAAGGCGCCCTTCACTTTTAGTTAATTTTTCCCCCCTCTTCTCCACCAGCGAATACGCTCTGTCCTCCTCAATTTCAAGCAAGCCAAGCTTCGGTGAACCACACCTCGGGCATATCGGCTTATCAGGTAAATCCTTCATAGCTATCATCTCCATGTATCCCCAGCATTCTGTGCACACGAAAGTTCTTGTCTCATCTAGAAGTCTAGCCTTAGCGGATTCTATGAGGATTCGACGCATCTTTTCGGGTGGTATAAGATCCGTTTTCATGCTTACACGTTCTATTCCAACGCGGGCTATTGGAGTTGCTTCACCATCCGTTTCAACCTTAACTATCTCTATTTCACCACGCCTAATCATTCTGAACACATTAATCAAATTCTTAAGATCCAAATCTTTCGTGAAAACTTCCTTGAGCGCTTCCTCATAAATGACCGTATCCTCGAAGCTTTTAATCAAGTTTCTTAGGCTTACGCTTCCAAAATCAACCCACTTCTGTATTGCTCCAAAGCGCCTGGCAACATGTATCATGCGTCTCTTAAATATGCCGGTCTTAATAACCGCTCTAGTAAGCATTTCCCTGATAAGGTCCTCCGGCGCGTCCTTAAGATCCGAAAGCACTTTCATTACTGTCTCCGCTTTTACCTCCCCCATAGTTTGTATGAATATTCTATAGGGATCATGCTGAACAATCACGGAGTATCCAGTTAACTCAGACAATATGTGACCTAAAATTTGAGCTAAAGCCCTATTAGTTAAAGAACCAAAGTTACATTGCAGTATGATGAAGTCTTCCCATTCCTCAATGGTAATACGCTTATCAGTTGGAGGCAAATATCCTCTTTCAACATGCTCAACGGTTTCAGCTATAGCATCCAGAATTGTTTTCTCGTCAGCCGGATACCTTTCAGAGAGCTCTTTAGCTATCTCTTTAGGTTTCAACCCCGCCCTCATTTTTTCTTCAACAAAAGCCCTTATTGCACCAACCTCCTGAGCAACCTCAAAGGGCACAGGGATCTCCTCACCCACCCAGCTTGGAATGGCGCCCGTTGGATCATCAACAGACTTCACATAAATTCTGTCAGCGTCCATATTCACTATTCTCCATGGGCTTCCACGTATTATGAACTTGACCCCGGGCTTACCGTATTCAGCTACAAAGGCTTCATCCAAAAGGCCGATAGCTGTATCTGTATCTCTGTCGATAACAAGGTAATGTTTCTCATCCGGTATCATCGAGAGATTCTCAAAGAAGTATTCGAAGAGAGCCTTCGACCTCCGAGGTTTAAGAACAACTTTGTCATCAAATGAGACCCAAGCTAATCTGGGAAAGCGATTATGCATATATTCTAAGACGCGTTCTATATCTTCTATTGTTAGATTTCTGTAAGGATAGGCCCCCCTGAAAACCTCATATATTTCATCAAATTGCAGACGTTTCCTCCTCATTAGAAGAGCCGCTATCTGATGCGCTAAAACATCGAACGGCTTCTCCGGTATATCTACTGGCTCAAGCTCTTCATTATAGGTTCTTCTACCTATGACCATCGCTTCTAGAGTGTCATCTGAATCCATCGTTATAATTACGCCTTTTGCCATACGCCCAATTCTATGACCGCTTCTGCCGACGCGTTGTATTAGACGCGTAACCTGTCTTGGACTCATATACTGGATTACCAGGTCTATTCTCCCGACATCTATGCCTAACTCCAAGCTACTGGTGCAGACTAAGCCGCGAAGTTCCCCCCTTTTCAGTCCCCTCTCAGCTGCAATCCTAGATGGTTTAGCCAATGAACCGTGATGGATGGATACCGGAAAATTTACGTCCCATATCTTGAATCTGCTCGCTAAAACCTCCGAGATTGTCCGCGTATTCGTGAATAGAAGAACCGAATTATGTTTTTCAATTAGCTGGCGCATTACGCGGAGTCTAGCCGCAACTTCAGGATGCGTAAACAATATGGAAGCTAACTCGTAATCTTGGGGCTCAGGTTTAGGATAAAGTATCTGTAACGTCATTAACCTGGCAACCGGCACCCTCACTATTTCAATAGGTCTATCATTTCCAACGAGGAATTGCGCAACCTTCTCAGGGGTGCCGATGGTCGCCGAAAGCCCAATTATTTGAAAATCCCCGCCGACTAAGGCTCTTAATCTTTCGAGTGCAAGCGCCAGCTGGCTTCCACGTTTACTATCAGCTAACTCGTGAACTTCATCAACCACAACCCATTTTATCGATTGGAGATGGCGGCGCATAATCCAGCCTGAGAGTATGGACTGAAGCGTTTCAGGGGTTGTTATGAGCATGTCAGGTGGACTTCTTGCCTGTCTCGAGCGCTCCCTCGTATCCGTATCCCCGTGCCTAACAGCTAATCTAATATCTAAGTTATTGCACCACCATTCTAAGCGCTCAAGCATATCACGGTTCAAAGCTCTCAGAGGCGTAATGTATAGGACCTTTATTCCCGGCTCTCTCCTAGGCATTTGAATCAGCATATTTAATATTGGGAGAACAGCAGCCTCCGTTTTACCGCTAGCAGTCGGCGATATCAAAAGAACATTCTTCCCCTCAAGAATTTTAGGTATAACTTTTGCTTGAGGCTCAGTTGGAGACTTAAAGCCCTTCTCCGCAATAAGTTTACGTATGGGGCGGACTAGCAAATTGAATACGTTATCCTGATCTTCCATCTGTTGCGTCCTCTGCGTCTCCTCAGCCGCTAAATCCATCGCTGATCTCATCAACCAAAACTCAAATCTCAGAAAATAAAGCGCTATCAAAAGTAAAAGTGTTTTGCCCAAAACCCTATTAACATATTAATGAGCATATTAAGTTAATCGCGAATATAACGAGGTAGATCGAGAAGGCTACGAGAAAAGCTGAACTCGCGAAAAGTATCGCTCGAATAATCTCCCTCTTCAAAACTCTTTTGCCCCTATGAACGGAGTAACTTACAAAGCTAAACCATGATAGATCAGCGACCGCATGCCCAATCAAAAATGATACAAAACCCATCACTCCAGCCACGGATATAGAGCTCATTATCATCGGGATCCCCATCGTTAACCACCATAAGAAGATATGCGGGTTTGAGCAGCTACTCAAAAAGCCGGATACAACCAGATTATGCGAAATCCATCTGTTTCTACTAGATTTAGAAAATGCTTCATTATCAATTTTTAAGTGTAGCGCGAACTTCATCAATTTTATACCCATAAGCATCAACACAACTCCGCCAACACAGCTAACCACTATCTTGGCGCCTTCCGTTTCTAGAAGAGGCCCCAACCCCAGAAAAACCATGAATATTATAAACCATTCAATGAGAAAATGCCCAAGCGCTATTAGGGGACCAGCTATCTTACCGCTCCTCAAAGATTCTGAGACTACGAGAGCGAAGACCGGTCCTGGAACAACCGCCCCGGAAAGCGCAGCTAAGAATGATAACGATGCAATCCCCAGTAGATCGAGCACCAGCTCCTCCCCTTCCACCCGTCCAAATGCTTCCTAGTATACTGATACCTTCGAAACGCCTCTTATTTTTAAGAATTCCGGTATAAGCTCGCCAGGTATCTTCGTTTCTGCTATAAGAGTTAGCTTCGGCTCAGGGGTAAGTTCAGGATCATCAACTATCGCCTGCCTTATACTTATGTTCTTTTGGGCTATTAGAGACGCTGCCGCAGCTAATATGCCGGGCGTCCTAGCGTCCACCGGAGTTATTTCAACAACACCAAAGTTTAAGTATTTAGCTACCTCACGTAATGAGGGGCCAGCTGGACTTATGCCGCTAAATATGATCTTCAGTTCGGGGTTGCTTTCAATCATTTTTATTGTTTGGGTAACTGTTCTTCTATCAACTCCCGCAGCGCGGCTTACTCTAACCACCGGTATAGCTATGTCTCCACAGTAAATTTTTCCATCTCTCACGCTTAAACCATTCTTAATCAGTATTTTCGCGACTTTAAGCCTTTCAGGATAACCTTCCAAACATTTTGCTATTTTATCCCACATTATTAACCGCTCATATAGAATGTGTTGTAACTTCAAGCTAATTATATTATGTGTTAAGATACTTTTAATCTTTCCTCAGCTACAAATTAGACTTCAATCCTAAGATCTGCTTAAAAATCACTTAGTAAATTACGAAGGTTTAAACAGATACTTCGTGAATTACATAGTTAAGTTTAAAGGTTGTATTTATTTACCCTCCGAGGCGCCTCAAGCGGCTGGGAAAAGTAAATGTGAAGTAGATTGGAGTGCTTGGCGGCGAAGTCATATTGCCATCTTGTCGGCGTATAGGCGCATTGAAGCAGGAAACCCACAGGCTTACAGCCGTGGGTAGCTCACTTTTATGGTATGAGCTGGAAACCGGCTTCTCGAAAGTGCTTGTCGAATGTGAAAGCGTGGGTTATGCCGTACTTTTTCATGGCTGTGAAGGATGTGCAGCCTGTGAAGCTGTAGCCTCGGCTCCGCTTGAATATGCTCCATGCTTCTCTGAAGATTTCTTCATCTATTTTGATGATTGTTGTGAAGGGAGATGCTTGCATGGCTTCCCCAACTTGGACGGCGAGTTCATGCATTCCGAGAACACATTCAATGAAAGTTAACGTTTCATCTATTATGTAGTCGGTTGTGTAGAAGCGTGTTAAAGGGATCTCGCCGACTCTTATCCTCTTCATGGTTTCAGAGGCCTCAGCGTGATTTCGGTCATCAGCGTTATAGTAGGCTACTAGGGCAGATGTATCCAGAAATATTTTCATTTTGGGCTTCCACCATAGAGGGATCTGTCAAGGTTGGAGGAATCCGTTTCCACACCTGTCTTGACGGGCTTCACCTTGAATAGAGGGTCCTCCTCAAGGGAGGCCTGCATGGCGATCCACTGCCGGATGGCCTCACGTAACCCCTGCTTTATGGTTAGCCCCCTCTTTTCAACAACCCTTCGAAGGACCTCATACTCCTTCACTTCAAGCTCTGTCTGGACAACCTTCTTCTCGGCCAACCCCATCACCACAAAATGCAAAAATCACATGTTCACATGTTTAATAAACATTTCTATTAAATGTTAAGACTAAATGTTTCCCTAGCTGCGCTACTATTGCTCACAGCGAAGCGGATTGAGGCTCTTTCAAAAATCAAGATTTTTCCATTTCCAGACTTTGAGTATTCAGCCATAGACGAAAAGGAAGTTGGAGCTCCTCTAGATGAACAGCAATAGTTGGCCACAATGCATAAGGCTAGAGTGACAAAATATCTAGAGGCTTATAGGCGTAAGATAAAGCAGACAAGCATAGATGAGTTCGTTGAATGATATGAAAAGCTTAAAGAGGCGAGGTGGAAGAGACGTGAGGGTAAACGTTGATATTGATTCAAAGAATCAGTTTCTATTGCTAATAAGTGTATTTTTGGACGGTTCAGTTTTGCATTTATCTTAAAGCCTTCGAAACCACAAATGGATATTATATAATCGGATATGGCCTTACCAGACACGACTAAAGAGAAGTTTTTATGAGTTCATACGTTTTCTGGGAGATGATGAGGTTAGAGTTTGGTTCAATGAAACTCTGCACGGTAAATCTGAGCAAATTCTGTTCAGCAGAAGAGTTCACATGGACAAACGTAGACCAGCCATTAGATTTAGGCTTTGGACTATGCTATGGAAACCTTTTTAGGCTAAGCTTCCAGCGAGAAAAACATTTATACGGTAATTTCCCACTTTCATTTGAAATGAAAAGAAAATCATTTAAAGCTCTAGAGGATATTGTTTGGAGATGGATTTCTGGACAGCTTCATCACTATAAGATGAAAGTTCCGAGAGCTAAGCCTTCAAAGGAAATAATTAAGTCTATCGAGGAAAAGGAAGGAAAGAGAAAGAAATAGCTGTTTTTTGGGTGAAAGGTTTGATTATAGATGTTGGTTCTGGAGGAAATCCGCTGGCAGTCAAGGGAATTAAGGTTGTTCATTGTGACATAAGTAGAAGAGCATCAGTTGAGGTAGTATGTGATGCACACTATCTACCTTTCAGAGATAAGATTTTCGATGCAGTCTATGCA
>CAZOWB010000057.1:0-7081 GCA_964583315.1 uncultured Candidatus Bathyarchaeia archaeon
GAAAGTAGATGCTTTTAAACGATTCTATTCGCGCCAGCATAAAGGATTCCAGAGCTGATAAAGCGCCAACATCAACGGAGAGATTTCCGCCGATAACATCTAAAGTGCGTATTAGACGGAAGACATCTACAAACCCGTATTCCGCACCGGTATGATAGGTGTCCCTAACAACGAAATCTAATTTGTCTACATCTACGGCGCTTCTAATTATTTGATCCATAAATGCCATTTTAGGCTTATTTAGTCGGCCAACCGCTAAAGCACCTATAACATTGGGATCGTAACCCAGACTACTTATTATATCTCTCAACTCAGATTTAGTAATGATCCAAACGGTCATATCCTCATGAGTTTTACCAAGAAATTTTATGAGAATATGTTCAAAAATGTGGGAGAATGGTCCATGACCAACATCATGAAGTAAGGCGGCTATACGTATCATTTGCGCTTCATCTTCGGATAGAATTTGAGAAAGCTGCGGATTCTCAACTAATAATCCCGCTAAATGCATGACGCCAATTGAATGCTCAAATCTTGTATGATTAGCTCCTGGATAAACGTACTCTGCGCCAGCTAACTGCCTTATCCTACGTAATCGCTGAAAGGGGTAGGAGTCAATGATCTTTCTCTCAGCCTCAGTTATGTAAACATATCCGTAAATTGGATCCTTAATTTCTCCCCAATATTTATGTGCGGACATAAATCTCCCATTCCACTAAAAAGGAACTTTATGCTCTCAACGTTAATTATTCCAGCATTTTTCCTAAGGGAAACATTTATTGAAAAGTGTAATAAATATGTTATTAAGGAGAAACAAAGTGAACAAGGCTTTTTATGGAAAAAAGAAATGTCAAAATTACATATTGGAAGGAATATCTCCGAGAAGCGCATTTTTAGTCTTAATTCCAGCTATTATGTTATTTCTAGTTGCAATTACGCCGATTCTCTGCTTCCTTGAAGAAAAATCAACGGATTTTGAGTTCGCTTTTAACTTCCTAGCAAATGACACTATGGCAATTTATATACGGCCTCCTGTTGAAAATATATCAGTTGATTGTAATTCCCTAAAATCAAACAGCTTCAGGGTTGCTTTTTTCTCGAATGAAACACAGTATGGAGAAAGATTCTCTCTAATATATATGATGCCGAGATATGAGGGAAAATATGCTCTTTTAGTGAGTTTTAGTTCTAGTAAGACATGGAATATCACCATAGGTGTTTATACAAGTGATAGTGAATTCTATAGAGGCGCTGGTTCCGTCATGTATACATCTCCCACTCAAGGCTATTTCGTAATTCTCCATACATTTAAAGTTTCACCAAAGAACGATACTACATCAGATTATAAGATCAAAATAATTTTGCAGGTTTATAGCAAAAATCCATCCGTAATATCTCTCTTCAATTTCCCCACGCCAATAAATATGATATTATTCATAGCCGCTAGCATAGCGGTAATTTACCTTAATGCTTTCTTCTTCATAGACTCATACTTTAAAAGCAAGAGAGAGGGTATGTCGAAGGCCCGTTGGGCGCTAATAGCCCTACTAATTATCATAAGCATTTTCATCCTCTATCAAGTCTACAATTTGGTGTCTGGTGGTTAAATCATGTATGAAGAAGAGGAAGAATTTACAAGTCAATGGTGGTATAATAGGCCAAAATTAAGAAAGATATTTGCGCCATTACTCTATTTAACCTCATGGCAGTATAGGCTTTGGAGGTTTCTGCAGAAGCCTCCAGAAAAGAGAATAGCTGAGGTTGAAAGAAAAGCTAAGGCAATAAGAAAGAGAATGGATTTTCCGAGGGTTAGGAGAGCTGATGTTGTAGGGAGAGATGAGGAATTTGAGAGAGTTCTTCTGAGCGCATATTATCATATCTTCCGGGATCCAGACATCCGAAAAAGTAGTCCCGTTCCACCCCCAAAGGTTTTCATATTGAAGGGTGGTTCAGGCAGTGGAAAAACATTTTTCGCTGAGGCATGTCAAAGAGAAATCTTTGAGGCTGGTCTAAGATATGGTCTAATCGTTCATTATGCGTCTCTTAGACCAGAAGAAGTTTATACAATGTGGTATGGTAAGAGCGCCCAGCAGCTCAGCACTTTCTTTGATATTGCTTTTCAAAGACCAAGCGTAATATTGATTGACGAATTTCAAGCGTTTGGAAGCCGCTTTGCATCTTCAACCGAGGTCGGTATGGAAGAGAAGAGGGTTCAAACAGTCTTCCTAGAGAAGATTGATGATCTCCAGAAGAAGAATTACAGATGTATTCTACTCATTTCCACGAATGAATATGAAACCATCACGGAGACTCTGCGACGTAGGGGGATTGTGGGAACAATAGATCTTGACGCTGGAATCAAGAGGGATATGCTCATCGAAATAGCCAGAAGAAAATGCCATGAATATAATATAAGGCTTGACCCGAATAAGATAATAAATACCCTCGAAGATTCTTTAAGAACGGTCGGCGGAATAAGGCTAACGCCCGCAGATGTATGTAATGCCTTCGACATAGTCATGAGCGAGAAATACAAGCCCATCCAACGTAGACTTATCGATAGAGTATTGTTAAGAGGGAAGGATGATCCGCAAACTGCGCCGATTAAAAGGGAGGTAACTCTCAGCGATTTTAGGAGAGCTGCCCGTAGATTAAAGAGCTATGCTTCCGCAGAGAAAACTGAAGCTGCGAAGAGAGCAGCCATAAGAATAGCTCCGAAGGAGAGATATAGCAATGTCGGCGGACTACATGGAATAAAGGAGGAAATAATTAAAGAGATTTCCTTAGCCTTAGACGCTGACCTAGCGGTTAAAGCTGGCTATCAACCTCCAAAAGGTTTTATATTCTATGGTCCGCCTGGAACCGGTAAAACCCTGCTGGCTAAGGCTATAGCTGGAGAAAACAATGTTTGGTTCTACAACATTAATGGCCCATCTATTCTTCAGGGTCATTATGGTGATCCGGAGAAAACTATACGCGACATCTTTGAGGACGCCCGCAAGAATGCTCCGGCGATAATATTTTTCGATGAGATTGACGCTATAGCTCCAAGGAGGGGGACGCATGATCCCGTAATGGACAGAGTTGTTTCACAATTGCTTACTGAGATAGATGGATTTACTCCCCTCACGAATGTTGTTGTTATCGGAGCTACGAATCGTATTGAAATTCTTGATCCAGCTTTACTTGAGCGCTTCACGAGACACTTCGAATTCACTTATCCGAAGAATAGGAAGGAGAAGCTTGAAATAATAGAGATACATCTCAAGCGGTATAAGCCCTATCTGGAGGAGGGCTTAACTTCAGAGGATATATTAAGGATCTTTGAGAAGAAAATTCTCAGCCCAAGAAAAATTGCGGATACAATCGACGACGCCAACCGCCTTAGAACGAAAGAGCTCGAAGCATGCCACAGACTTATGCAGGCAATGAAGTATAGGCCTGAAAAAGTCAATGAAGTGAAAAAGCTCTATGAGAATGATTTAGAGAGGCTTTTCACAGTACTCAAACTTGATCCTCAAGATCCGGAATTATTGAAGAGACTTGAAAATATTGAACCGGATAATTATCCACTAAGACTATATCATTTCGAAAAGGCTCTTGAGAAGACTTATGATGAAGCTGTTGAGGAAGCCCAAAAGATGATGCTGGAAACCGTGAGAATTCAGAAGCCCGAAGTAGGTAAAAGTTACGGGCTTGTAGCTTTAGGTGAGCGCGGTGAGATGGGCGGATTCGTTGGCGTGGTTGAAGTTGTCGCCAATCCAAAGGGATCCGGTAAAGTTCACGTAATCGGTAGCGAAGCCGGCGAAAGCATACTTGCCAGTGCATACGACGCATTCATATATATAAACTCTATTTCAGGATGGAAATTCAAGAATTACGACATATACGTAGAGATAGTGACTCCGGCAAAGGGGATGGAAAAACAGATAGTTGGGCCTGGAATAACTAGGCCTCCTGTTTCAGGGCCATCCGCTGGACTCGCAATAGCCATTGCCATGTTATCAGCCTTAACGGGAGTTAAGGTGGATCCAACCGTTATTATGACTGGGGCCATAACAGCATTAGGTGAAGTTTGGCCAGTGGGTGGACTCGATTATAGGGGAATGGGGAAGATTGAGGCGGCTCTTTCAGATCAATATGCCCGCATCCTAATTATGCCGAAATACAACTATGAACGTTTAAAAAGCTTTGAAACTGAAAAATTGCTTTTGGAGAGGGGTATAAAAATAGTTCCAGTTCAAACCTTCCTTGAGGCCGCTTCGTTAGCCTTACTCGACTTTAAGAAGATTAAGGAAGAAATCTTAGAGATAAAAGAGTGAATGCTTAAAGCATAGAAGAATGGCTATTTTTCTTTTTTAGTCTTTTTGTCAGCTATCTCAAGTAGCGCCCTATAGTATTCTCCGCTTTCAATCTTCTTATATAAGTTTAAAAGTGCTTCGTAGACGCTTTCAAAATATTCCTTATCTTCATCTCTGATTTTCCTCTCACTAATTAACGTAGCCCTTCTCCTAATCCCCAAACCAGCTTCTCTTATGGATTGACAGAGCACTTTATGTTCAACTAGGGCTAAATGCGGATATAAGTCAACTGATAGCTTAAGCAAGTCATCGCCTACATGCCTAAGTTTCATGGAGTCCCATGAAAGCATTCCATCCCTATTTTTGGCGAGAATTTCCCGCAACCTAGTCTGCACAATATTGAGTATTGGTAGAAATCTTTCCATAATATTCCATCCAGAAAAGATTATAATTCTTTATATAATTAAAAGTTACGCCTATCTCACCAGCGAAATAATTTTTATTTAGGATGAATTTGATTAATTTAGGTCATCTTAATTGCAAAAATTAGAAGATAAAAACGGCTAGGAGCTGATGCTATTGCCTGAGAAGCGGAAAATCATAACATGCCCAAGATGCGGTTTCCAATTTGACATTCTATATGCTCGAGCGGTATCCTGTCAAAGCTGTAGCAGAATGCTTTCCTCCCTTAGCTGCGAATACGTTAAATGCCCCAAATGCGATCTAGAATTTCATGTTCCAGAAAGCGCTGCCGGAGCTATTGAAGCGCTCAGAAAATGGGGGTTATCCGCTTATTAATCTCATACAGCGCCTCCGGAAGTCATCCAACAGAAGGCTGAATCATGAAGAGGAGAAGGTCGCCGGCGAAGGTTCTAGCGGTGGCAACCTTATCGCACATCATGCAACACATCTATGTTGGTTCATCGGTTCTTCTACCACTAATAGTCGAGGAATTAAGATTAAGTTACACGGAGTTTGGCTTAGCAATGGCAGTCTCATCTCTAATCGGCGGTTTATCCCAAATGCTCTTCAGCGTTGCCAGCCGCAGGATTGCAAGACATATTCTGCTGGGATTAGGCAATATTCTGCTTTCCCTAGGTACATTCCTAACAGGTTTATCCCGCAGATTCATAGATTTCCTAGGCGCAAGGTTAATATCAAATGTCGGCGTAGCGCCGCAGCATCCTATGGGAACAGCAATAATCAGTGAAAGATTTAACGGGAAATCCCTCGGGAGAGCTATAGGCTTCCATTACGGCGTAGCATACATAGGCAATGTGGTTGGACCGGTGTTAATGACGCTCTTAGCAGTAATGTGGGGGTGGAGGAGCACCCTGTTTATTTTCTCAATACCGGCATTGACGGTTGGCCTATTGGTAATCTGGTATTTGAGCGAGGGGAAGGAGAAAACTGGAGAAGCAGGTGAAAATATAAGCAAATCTGATTTAAAGACTGATGTAATAACCCTTATTAAAACTAAGAGTGTTATTCCGATCTTAGTGACTCAGGCTTTGCTCTCCGGCGGAATAGACTTGGGGACGCTAACCACATATATCCCGCTTTTTCTAGCGGATTCTCTTCAGATGGACGTATATGTAAGGGGAATAGTTTACACGATTGGGCTTCTTGGAGGGGTTGTAGGTCCAATCTTATTGGGTGAATATGCCGGTCGTATAGGATACGTTAGAGCTTCGCTGTTATCCATGGGCTTGGCTTCTCTCCTCACCTATACGCTGATTTTTTATGATCCAAAATCCCAAATTACGATTATCTCACTCCACCTGTTTATTCTAATGTTTATGAGTTTCTCATTACCAACGCTATTGCAGTCGCATTTAGTTAGGGTTACAAGCGGCTATAACAGAGATTTAGTAGTTGGAATCTTTTTCACGATAGGATTCGGCTTCAGCTCCTTTTGGGTGGGTGTTATAGGCAACATAATAGATGTTTATGCATCATTTAAGCCAGCTCTAATTTTAATGGGAACGCTTGGATTAGCGGCTCTGGCATTACTTCTAAGCCAAATTAAGAAAAGCGTGTAAAATAAGTTCGGTAAGTAGATGTTTAATTGTTGACGAGTTCTCTAAGAAAGATGCGTAGCTCCTTCTCAGACACCGGTATCTTATATTTTCCATTGATCGAAGCCATCTCGCCTATACATTTCGGAAAAACAAACATTAGGGTTCCACCTTCAACCTTCTTGTCATAATATAGGGCTTTAATGAATTCTTCTATTTCGAAGTCCATTTCAAGCGGCAGACCGAAGGACTTAATCAATCTATTCTGTCTCTCCCATTCATCTAGGCTCCAAAAACCTTTCCTAACGGCTATCCAACCTGATATTCTCATGCCGACTGAAACGGCTTCACCATGTAAGCATTTGTATCCGCTTAGTCTTTCAAGGGCATGGGCTGGAGTATGCCCATAATTTAGGATGGCCCGTTTATTCTCGTCTCTAGGATCCTCCTCCACAACACTCTTCTTTATTATACATGAGGTTCTTATAATGTGGAGTAGCTTTTCTTCATTAAGCCTCTTTATCTCATTAATGTTTTTTTCTAGGTACTCAAAGAATTTTCGATCATAGATGACGCCGTATTTGATGACTTCTGCGAGTCCGCTGATGAACTCCCTCTTGGGGAGGGTCTTAAGTAGTGATGGGTCTATATAGACTTTTTTGGGCTGATAAAATGCGCCGATAAGGTTCTTCCCCTCTATGGTGTCCACAGCTGTTTTTCCACCTATGCTGCTGTCGACTTGGGCTAGTAGGGTTGTTGGAA
>CAZOWB010000058.1:0-7060 GCA_964583315.1 uncultured Candidatus Bathyarchaeia archaeon
GTCCGGAACGCCCGCCATATATTTGTCGCTTCCTAAATCCGCCATTAAACTAAACACTATTTGCGTTGATGTTATAATGCCGCCTACTCGCTTAAATTTCACAACTGGTAAATGATCCACTTTTCTCCGCAACATTATTTCTCTAGCCTTAGAAATTTTTTCCTTAATTGATATGGTTATAGGTGAAGGACTCATTATTTTTGAAACTCTTATATTTCCAAGAGCACTGTTTTTGACTTCACTAACTATGGATTTAATATCCACTTTGCCAATAACCCTATTTTTATGCACAATTGGTAATGCTCTTAATCTATAATCAGCCATCATCTTGGCCGCTTGGAGCAACTCGGCATTAACTGACAGTTTTGGAACAAAATTTAGGAATGATTCAACTTTCATGCTTGCTGGACTTTTAACTCTCAAAATATCCCTTACAGTTACAGTTCCAATTTTATCGCCAATCCAAGCGAAAACCTCATAAGAATTATTTTCCTTCATTAATCCAATAGCCTTAGATATTGGTGTGGAGGGTTCAACAACAATACATTCTGAAAGAAAATTCTTAACCAATCTATTTCTCATAGAATTCAAGTTGATCACGACCAGCTGCCGTCTAAAACTATTCTCCTAAAACTTTTTATAATTGGCGGTTTTTCCAGAATATGACGAACAATCTCTAATCTCATAAACCGTCCCTTAAAAAGGTAAAATTAAAATGGAAGCATGTAAGTTTGAGTTCAGTAAAGTCTCGATAATTATTAAAACTCTAAAAAATTATGAAAAAGTTGTAGCCCAAATTTTAAAGGAGACCTTCCCAAACGTAGAGGTTTTGGCAAATCCATTAAATTTCTCAGGTCTAGTTTTAGTTAAGACTAGTATTCCTGCAGAAGAGCTAGTAAAGGAAATTAAAATGAAGATTCCGGAGGCTGAAAAGGTTCTTCCAGTAAAACTTTATGCGCCTGCAAAGATTGAGGCTATAGCTAATGCGGCCGAAAATATGATCAACGAATTGAAAAATGCAGTTTCATTTGCAGTCAATACTGTCAGAAGAGGAAAGCATGACTTTACAAGCCTAGATGTTAATGTAAAAGTTGGCGCGATCTTAAAGGATCTTTCTGGATGCCCAGTTAATTTAGACTTCCCAGATAAAGTATTCTTCGTTGAAATTTTAGGTCCACACGCCTATTTAGGAGTGGTTGATGGAAGAGAATTTCCTAAGAAAACAAGCCCTCTAAAATTTCAGATTAGAGAATACTTTAAGAAAGTTGCGCTTATTCAGATGCCTTATCTCGGCGGAACAAAAATATCAAGAGAGATGGGCGTAAGAGTTGGGCGAGAAGCCCAAACCTTTGAAGTTGGCGAACTCGTCATTGCGCCAATAGGCATTGTTAAAGCTGGCGATTTAAGCGCCTTCATAAAAGGCGTTTTTGAGGGTATAGAATCAAGATATCAGATACAAACTAGAACATATGCACATAAACCACGAAAAACAGAGGTTTATGTCCAAAACCTATATGAACTTGTTAGGGAAAGATCTTCAGAGCCAATAATAGTCTTTGAGCCTGAAGGCGAGCCAATAGATTCAGTAGCATCTAAACTTGCTGGACTTACAATTAAGAGTAATCGAGTGAACTTTCTAGTAGGCTCAAGAGAAGGAATACCTCATGGAATCTTCCGACTCGCAAACTTGGTTATAGATTTATGTCCCGGGGTTACGATAGCAACGGATCTAGCTGCGGCTTCGGCTTTAATAGCTCTAGCATTCGCAATCCACCAAAAATTAAGTGAAGAATTTTTAAGAAAAGAAAGTCTATAAAATAGCATCTCATAGAAAAACATTAAGAAGATGATTTTCCTTACAAAATAAAAAAATAAAAAGATGTTAGTTTTCAGCTCTATTTTACTAATTTCAGATTAATTTATCTACTGAACGTCTTTCAGCCTTAATCATCGAGAGCATTATCCCTTCGACCTTAAAAGACTCTTCTCCTACGCGACATTCCACAACCCGTATTCTTTATCAAAGTAAAATGCCTCGTAGAAAACTTATAATACTATTTTGTTAAAAACATTATTTTTAGAGAAGAGGGAGGAGTAAATTATTTGAGGTGTCCGGTTTGTGGAGCTGAAGCCGGGGATAACGCGAGATTCTGCCCGAAATGCGGAGCTTCTCTGGAATTATCAAGGAGCTTCATAGTAGCTACTACACCAACCATTCCAGGCTATAGAATCAAAAAGGTCCTAGGCATAGTGACAGGAGTTTCGCCAAGAACGAGGGGTGTTCTAGGAAGGTTTATTGCAGGCTTCGAAACGATGTTCGGTGGAGAAATTAGGGCCTTTACAACAGAAATTGAGAAGGCGCGAACTGAAGCCTTAGAGAGGATGAAGTCTAAAGCCATGGCTCTTGGGGCGAATGCTGTGGTAGGCGTGGATTTAGAAACATCGGATCTAGGCTTAGGATCCGGCATAGTTCTAATATCTGCTACTGGAACCGCTGTAGTAGTTGAACCAGAATAAATTCCCTACATAATGCAAGATAGGTGAGAAATAAGTATCACTCTTCAGTCACAATAAATGAAATTGATCAGTATTAAAGCTAAATTATGCTCTTCCTTAAGTCGTAAAAATACCTTTTGATCCTTAATTCCTTTCATCAAGGTTCTCTTTAAAGAGGTGCTTCTACTCAAATAAATTTTTTAATAGCTGTTACAGGGCTCCAAAAATAATGAATCCTCCAAGTATAATGAAAACAATCGAAGTTCCAATCTTAAGGTATCGCTCAGGTATAAATCTCAGAATTTTGTAGCCTAAGAGTACTCCAATGCCTGTTAGAATACCGAAAGCTAGCATAATGCCAGCTAAAACTATCAATGGATCTTTAAATTGGGCGGCTAAGAAGATTGATGCTATCTGAGTTTTATCGCCTAGCTCCATTAAGGAAATTAATAGAAAAGCTTTCATGAAGGAAGACTTGGCGTCAGCCTTCCCTAAAATGTTTTCTCTATCCTTATGAAAAAATGAGATTAAACCAAAAAATATGAACACTAAACCAGCGGCAAGACTAATAACAGATTGCGGTAGAAAACTAAGTAATTCTACACCTAATAATGTACTTAATCCATTTATAATGAAGAAAGCTGACATCGCACCTAAAAATATTGGGAACGCAGATGATCTAGAGGAAAGCACAACCGTGCATATTTGCGTTTTATCACCTAACTCCGCTAAAAGAACAACGGAAAAGGAGGTTAGTAGAGGAATTAAATCTATATTACCCATGGCTAATTACCAAACTTCCCTCTACCATGTTCATTTTTATTCATGTCTAAAATTAGAATCGATTCTTAACATTTTCTCTAGGAGCTTCGGCTTTCGTTTAAAGTACTCTCTCACAGGCTCCAGAATTTTGATAAGCGCCTCTGCAACACCATTTTTCAAATCTAGCGGATGTATTTCCCCGCGGATATAAGCATCCCTCAAATCGACATATCTTTCAAATGTTATTGGCCCCCCATACTTGGTTGGACGCGGGACCTCCATAAATCCTAGTGTTGGAAAAACTATATATCTCGCTTGCTCAAGGACAGGATTATCTTCCTCCTGTTTTGGTGGACAATAGGCGGCTTTTATTTTAGATCTTATCTCGTCAGGTGAATCATGTATAAATATGCATTTTTCAGGTTTACTTTTAGACATTTTAGAACTTATTTTCTGACTAATCTTAAGATCTTCATCAAACTTTTTCTCTTGAGGTTCGATGGTTGGAGCTTGGAGTCCTGATAAAAGCGGCGTATGTAAGCATATTGGTTTTTTCCACCCTATTTTCTCGGCAACATCTCTAGCTAGCATATGCGCTTTTCTTTGATCCATGCCTCCGCATGCTAAATCTAAATCCATATGAAATATGTCAGCAGCTTGCATACACGGATAAAATATCCATGCGGTTTCTATATCTGATAGATCTAATTCACGCCCCATTATCGTTAGAGCTCTTCTAACTCTCAAGAGTGACGCGCTTTTACCTATTCTTATAACTTTCTCCCAATACTCTATGTCTTCAGCTATTTCTGAAGCCCAAACAAAATGAACGTTACCTGATTTCGTTACGCCTAAAGCCTCAAAACATTGCTTGAAGTATTCACCACATATACGTATGTTTTCCATTATCCCGCCTAACTTATTATTTATCCAACTATGCCAATCAGCCAGGAATATTGTGAAGTCGAAGCCAGCCTCAGCGACGTCCTTAATCTTCGACCCGCAGATTAAACCCATACCAATATGCATGAGACCCGAGCATTCAAATCCCCAATAAGCCTTCGGCTTACTAACTGTTTCAAGCAAATTGCGAAGTTCGCTGATGGTCACTATTTCCTCAGTGTTACGTGTTATTAGGCTCATTCGTTTCTCAAGATCCAAGTATTAACCCCCTTAAACTTCGGTGTAAATAAATGATTTCAATGCATGACTATTATAATTTACGGAAGATAAAAATATCTCCAAGATCATAGAGTATTTGTGAAGATAAAATGGTGCAGAAGAATGCCATATTGTAAAAATTGTGGTTTTAAGCTTCCTGATGACGCTGCATACTGTCCAAACTGCGGAACACCAGTTTCTCAAAGAATCTATAAATATAGATTTAAATTAGCAAGTTGGGGTGAAAGAATAGCGGCATACCTGATAGACATAATTATTGTAGGAATCGTGATAATCCCTCTCACATTTACATTTTTCTGGCCTTGGTCATACTTTCTGAGTATAAGTACCTGGCGGTGGAATTGGGCGCCCTTCGTAAATCTTGGATTAAATAATGTTGTTTCCTTTATATATTGGACCCTAACAGAAGGCTTATATGGACAATCCATTGGAAAGAGAGCTCTAAAGATGAAAGTTGCAAAAGTTGATGGTAAACCAGTAGATTTTATGTCAGCAGCCATAGAAAGCTTGGGTAAAGCCTTTCTATTACCGATAGACCTTATACTGGGATTAATCCTCTATCCGCAGAGACAACAAAGACTCTTCAATTACATTTCAAACACTATAGTTATTAAAGTTCAATAAATATATGATATAACTTCAATAGCCAATTTTTTATATTTATGCACTATTAAGAAGTTTTTGATAGATGCTTTAAAATTTCCTCTATTATTAACTCACACTTTTTAGTTAACCTCTTAGGTAAATTTTCATCTTTCAACCATCCTTTTGCATGAGTTAGCCTTAATCTAATCCACGCCAAATCTCCCCTATCAAAGGCATATTTAATCTCGTATTCCACCGCTGTAAAATGTGCTTCATAGATAATGCTTGAAGAGTAATTCACAAGCGTTTCCTTATTGATCTTTATACCTTTCTTTTTCAATTCGCTTATCTCAATAACTTCATGCAACATTAAAAATTCATTGCGTAAAACGTCCTCTAACGTTATTCTGTCCCCAGAAACAGTTTCACCAGTCATATAATCTAAGAACTCTCTTGGGGAGATAGATTCACATTTATAACCTAAGTCCTTAGCGATTTTGATGGATTCATTAATCTTAGGTGTTATCTTCCTAAATATACGTTCTAAATACGCGTCTTGCATTCCAAATCACCAAAAGCAGACTAGGACGTTAACATCTTTTTGCCCTCACTCTATTTATATTTATATGCGTAATTAATTTAAATTCCACATATAATTAGATTAGAGGCGCTATCTGTATATGTCTGACATGAATTTTCCTAATGATTTGCATTCACTACTTTCCAGCGATGAGAGAGTTATATGGTTTGGTAGAGCAGAACTTAAACCGTTTATTCTCAAAAGACTTCCTGGAGTCATATTTCCGTCAATTTTCATTTTAATACCTTTCATGGTGATGCCCTTTAATATATTAATGCCTTTGTCTTCGCAACCATTCTTAATTTTGTTCTTCATATTTTGGTTTGGGATTTCAAGCCTGATGATATTCTCTTCGTCTCTTTATCCGCTACTTTTATGGAGAAACCTGTATTATGTTTTAACTGATAGGAGGATAATAGTGCGTAAGGGAATCATCGGCATAGATTACGACATACTGAATCTAGAACAAGTTCAGCAAATTAATATTAATAGAGGGATATGGGACAAATTTTATGATACCGGATCAATAGTGATTCAAGCTATAGGGGTATCCCCCATAAAAATAGATTCGATTAAAGAACCATTCAGCGTTCAGGAATTGATAGTGAAAGCTATAAAGGTTAGGGAAACATAAAGAACGTTAATCTTCTAGTAAAATTTTTTAGTAGAATTCCATCTATCTGCCTATTAATTGTTGGGGTTGATTAATATGCAGAAAATCTACAAGATTGCAGTCTTGCCGGGTGATGGAATAGGGCCGGAAGTAATTGATGTTGCCGTTAGGGTTTTAGAGGCAGTTCAAAAGGTTGTTAATAATCTGAAATTAATCTTTATGTATGGTGAGGCTGGATACAGCTGTATAGAGAAATATGGAACAAATGTCCCGCAGAAAACCCTAGACATGCTTAAGGAAACTCGTGCATGCTTAAAAGGACCTATGACAACTCCTGAGGAACCCGGTGCGCCACCAAGTGCGGCTGTAACAATTAGGAAAGCTTTTAATTTATATGCAAATGTTAGACCATGTAAGTCTCTACCTGGAGTCTGGTCTCTTAAACCAAACATAGACCTAGTAATTATTAGAGAGAATACTGAAGGCCTATATTTCGGTAAGGAGTATGAAGTCGCACCCGGTAGAGGCGTAGCTTTAAGAGTTATAACTAGTAAGGCTTCTGAAAGGGTTGCTAGATTCGCTTTCAAACTCGCTGAAAAACGCAGACATTATTTGACATGCGTGCATAAAAGGAATATTCTACGTGTAACCGACGGCATATTCAGAAACGCTGTTTTTCGGGTTGCAAGGGAATTTCCATCAGTTAAGGTTGATGAGGTACATATAGATGCTATGGCTATGAGGCTTATAAAAGAACCGAATAAATTTGATGTAATAGTCACAACGAATCTTTACGGTGATATACTTTCAGATGAAGCTGCTCAAATAACTGGTGGAATAGG
>CAZOWB010000059.1:0-7051 GCA_964583315.1 uncultured Candidatus Bathyarchaeia archaeon
TTGGGGATGGAAGCCAAACACGCGACTTCATATATGTTAAGGATGTGGTTGAAGCATTCATGCTTGCAGCTGAAAGAGAGTTTGATTGCGAAATCTTTAATGTTGGAACAGGTGTAGCCTATAGCTTTAATGAAGTAGTAGATTTGATTAATAAATTATTAGGTAAAAATGTAAAACCGATTTACAAGCCGAATCCAATTAAAAATTACGTTTATCATACACTTGCGGATACAACGAAAGCTGAGAAAGTTCTAGGATTTAAAGCTAAAGTAAGTCTCGAAGAAGGAATTAAGAATCTCATTTCAATGTAAAAATGGTGAATTAGCATTTTTTTTCTTACAGAAAAACCGAAACTACCATATTTTTTGAGAAAAACATATAATAGGGCTTCATTTTTAACTAAAAAATGGAAGCATTATTGTTAAAAGGAGATTTAAATCTGTATTCACTATATTATACTTTACACCCATCACCTACTATATCTGCAAATATTAAAATAAAATTAAAGGGATGTGGCGGGTGCTGGTTAGGATGCACGGGAATGACAAAAGTAGAGAAATACAGCTGAGAATTCCGAGGTTAGTTATGAATCTAATCATGGTTTTCATTTTCTGGGTTTTAAATGCTTTTGTCCCCCCAACTTTAGAAGGAATTCAGCTTCCCGGGATAAATTATCCGGCTAGCCAAGTTTTTTGGTTTGTAACACTTTTAATAATGATTATGTTCTTAGTGAGAGCTCTCTCGGACGCCTTGGTTTTAGGGGATATTCTGACAGATATGGTTATTAGGGGGATAGGGATAAAGGAAGAGCTTTCACCTAAAAGGGCGCTAAGAGACTTAATTTACATAATAGTTATAGTGCTCGTAGCTGCTGCCGCGTCACCCTTTATAAAAAGCGTAGAAAAATCAGTTAGTATGATTTCAACAGCTGTGACGTATATTGCGTTAGCTCTAATAATAGTCTTAATTTATGATATTGGAAGGATAATTTATAATTTAATCGAAGAGAAAGCCGAAGTATTGGCGGAGAAAATATCTAGAATTACAAGCGAAAATAAAGAAGGGCGGAAGGGTAAATGACGGAAGCAACCATAGTGCTATTCCTAGTATATTTGCTGACAATTCTGTTGGCGGCGACTGAAGCCATTCCGCTTTCAATGAGCGCCTTGATAGGCGCGTTATTAATTGCGTGGTTTGGGGTTCAGTATGGGGTTTTCACCTACGAGGAGGCAATGCAATTTGTTGACATGCGTGTAATAGGCTTAATTGTCGGCACCATGGTGGTTGTTGAGGTTGCAAGAAAAAGCGACGTATTTCACTTTATAGCATTATATGCGGTTAAACTTGCTGGGGGGAACCCCCTTAGGCTTTTCGTAGCTATATGTATAGCCTCAGCTGCAGCCTCTCTATTTCTTAGCGATTCAACAGCCATGCTATTGATGGCTGCGGCGGTTATTACTATTTCGAAGCTCCTTGAATATGATCCTCTCCCATATTTTTTATCATCGGTGATAATGATTAATTTGGGTGGAACTAGCACGCTTATTGGTTCGGTGAGTAACATGATAATTGGGATTGAGGCTGGAATGAGCTTCACAGAATTCATAAATTATCTTACTCCATGTGAGATTGCTCTCTGGACGCTGATGATAATTGTTCTCTATGAAATTTTCAAGCCGAGGCTTGGGACCAAAAAGGAGCTCCCCGAATATAATCCTTGGAGAGCTGTTAGGAATAGAAGAATTTTTATTAGGTCATCTTTTACATTATGTTTGATGATAGCTCTCTTCCTCATCTTGGACCAATTGAATATTGGTCCTGAGGCAGTGGCTCTCGGATGCGCAATAATCGCGTTGCTTCTGACAGATTTAGATCCGGCTGAGGTATTTAGGGAATTGGATTGGGAGACAATATTTTTCGTGACTGGATTTCTATTCATTGTGAACGGCTTAGAAAAAACCGGTTTCCTCGCGGATATTTCTAGGTTAATTATGAGCTTCGCTGGGAACAGTTGCCTATTTACTACGATGTTAACTTTATGGTTTAGCGGTTTAGCTAGCGCCATAGTGAGTAACATTGCAGTTGCACTCACCTTTGCACCCATAATAAAGGGCATTTCTGAAGTTAACCCTAATGCTGTTTGGTCAGCTCTTGTTTTAGGAACTAATCTTGGCGGGGCAACAGTACCTTTCAGTAGCACTGCGTGTGTGATGGCTATAGGCGCCTTAAAACGTGAGGGAATCCCACTGAGCTTCGCAGAGTTCACCAGAATAGGAGTTATAACAACTGTTATCCAATTGGTTTTTGCAAGCTTATACCTTATTATAAGATTTAATTTGGTGATATGAAGTTGGAGAAGATCAAAAAATTAGAGAAAATGAAGAAACTATTTAAATTTAGAGAGAAAAGGGGAGAAGAATACGAGAGAACAAAGGAGGAATTTAGAAAGGCGTTGGGTAAGCCTTCAATTCACTTCGACATAGAAATTCCCAAGGGATATGAGGATATGACCGATGAGTTTTTACAGCTAGAGGGAGATGAAAAATTTAAGGATAAAATAGAGAACCTTATTAAGAGACGGCTTAGACATGAAAGGAGAGAAAAAACTAAAAATAAAACTAGCTCTAAGAAATAGAAAGACGCCCAGGTGATCTTTTGCAACCTCTAAAGATAAACTTTAAGTGTCCACTAGCCTTTTCAGAGGGAAACTCGGCTAAGCCTAAATTGCATGATCCTTATCAGGGGACAGTTAGATTTCTTAGTTCTAGACGGATATTTTGTTTATAATTGACGTTTAGAAAGCACTTCTTGTTAGCTGCGTTTTATAGTTTTATTCGCTTAGATTCTTATGGTTAACTTTAAATACTTCATTGTTTCTCATTTAATTGCGTGGTGGATGCCTTGGAATGGCATTAAATTTGACCCATCTACTTCTTTTGATACGAGATGATAGCTTATTATTTAGGTTTTTAACCTGTTTGTTGGCTTATGGAGGGAGAGAGTAATATATGTCAAGTAAGGAATCTGATAAAAAGTCTCTCTTAGATCCCTTTGGAACAACACTTGTTAAGGATTACGAAAGACTCTATACGGAGTTTGGTATAAAACCCCTTAAGCCCCTATTGCCGCAGATACCTAACCCGTCGGCAGCTATGCGTAGAGGCGTAATTTTCGGGCATAGAGACCTAGAGCGCATACTTGAGGCTATGAAGAAACATGAGGAATTCGCTGTCATGAGCGGCATAAAACCTACCGGCGAATTCCACTTGGGGACATTAATGACTGCACGTGAAATCATTTATTTCCAGCAGCAGGGTGCAACAGCATTTTATTGCATTGCTGACGTAGAAGCCTATGAGGATAATGGGATCCCATTTGAGGAAAGCGAGAAAATAGCTATAAACAATGTTGCTGATCTCTTGGCTTTAGGCTTCGACCCTAAGAGGGGATACATTTACCGCCAGTCAAAAGAGGAAAGAGTTAAGGACCTAGCTATAGTGTTTGGTAGGGGCGTAACCTTAGCGACCATAAAAGCCATTTACGGCGAGAGACATATGGGTTTGTATCTGTCGGCTCTCATACAGGCTGGCGATATATTGATGCCCCAGCTCGAGGATTTTGGGGGACCAAAGCCGACGGTTGTTCCGGTTGGTGTTGATCAGGATCCGCATATTCGTTTCACTAGGGATTTAGCTGCCAAATTCTATAACAAGTATAGGTTCATTCCACCATCCTCAACCTATCATAAACTCATTAAGGCTTTGGATGGGAGTTACAAGATGAGTAAACGTAACCCAATGAGCTACTTTACGCTTGATGAAGATCCAGAAATAATAGCTAAAAAAATCTTTTACGCTTTCACCGGTGGGCAGCCGACTGCTGAAGAACAGCGTAAATTTGGCGGTAACCCTGAAATATGCCCAATATTTGATCTTTATTTGTTCCACTTCTTTGAGGACGATAAAGACGTTATCGAACTCTATAATGATTGCAGATGCGGTAATATACTCTGCGGTGAGGATAAGGCCCGTCTAACAAGGATAGTTACGGAATTTATCAAGGAGCATCAGCGTAAAAAGCGTCAATACATCGATAAAGCAAAAGAAATTTTAGGTGTGGAGTAAAAGGAGCCCTAGGATTAATAAACTATTTACTTCTCGCTTTAACATTTTTGATTATATCGAGTTAATTTTTTCTTTTTTAGTGGAAACATCTTTTTATGTTAACCCATTACTATTATTGTTGGTGTTTAAAATGTCTAAAAGGACTCTTAGAGTTTCAAAAATTAAGAATGGCACCGTTATTGATCATATAAGTAAGGGTCACGCTCTAAACGTAATAAAGATTTTAGGGATTAATGGACGTGGCGACGGCATCGTTACGATAGCTATGAATGTTCCAAGCGGTAAGCTCGGCGTTAAGGATATAGTGAAGATTGAGGGGCGGGAGTTGAATCCGGAGGAGGTTGATAAAATCGCGCTTATAGCTCCGCATGCAACAATTAACATTATAAGGAATTATAGGGTTGTTGAAAAACAGAGGGTTAAGCTTCCATCAATAATACATGGAATGATTAAATGCATGAATCCATCATGCATATCTAATAGCGTGAACGAACCTGTTAAGCCGATTTTCTATGTTGAAAGCGAGGAGCCTCTAAGGCTTAGATGCCATTACTGTGGCCGCATAATGAGTAAGGAAGATGTGTTAAAGCAATTTTAGATTTGTTTCCGGACAGAAACTTAATGAGTGGCAAATCTTGAAGCAAACGAAGATTGATAAACGCCACATATTCTTAACTGGACCTCCAAGAATAGGTAAGACAACGGTTATATTAAAGGTCGTGGATGAACTAAAGTTAAAGGATATTAGAGTCGGCGGGATGATAAGTCAGGAAATCCGTGAGAGAGGAATCAGAGTCGGCTTCAAAATAATGGATTTGGGAACGAATAGAGAAGGCATATTAGCTCATGTGAAGCGGGAGAATGGGCCTCGAGTAGGAAAATATAGGGTTTGCCTTGAAGACTTAAGTGGGGTTGGCGCTAAAGCAATCTTGAGAGCCTGCAGAGAAGCAGATTTAATTGTTATAGATGAAGTCGGCCCGATGGAGCTTTACTCTAAGGAATTTAAGGAGGCTGTTTTAGAGGCTTTAAACAGTGACAAAATGGTTTTGGGGACAATACATTATAGGGCTAGAACATCATTCACCAACGCAATAAGAAGAAGGGAGGACGTTGAGCTAATTGAAGTCACCTATGGTAACAGAGATAAATTGCCTAGAATAATTATTGGAAAAATTCTTGGAATAATCAAAAAATAAATCGCGGTGGATAGTTAATGCTTATATGCGGTGTTGATGACGCTGGTCGAGGACCGGTTTTAGGCCCCCTAGTCATAGCCGGGATCCTAGTTGATGAAAATGGATTATTGAAGTTAATTCAGTTAGGCGTTAGAGACTCTAAGACTCTATCGCCAGAGAGGAGAGAGAGCCTAGCCAGTGAAATACTGAAAGTTGTTAAAGGCTGTAGGGTTATTAAGGTTCAGCCATTTGAGATAGATCGTGTTGTCGAGACGGGTAAGAGGCTTAATCGCCTGAATAGGCTTGAGGCACGTATTATGGCGTCGATCATAAGGGAGCTTAAGCCGGATGTGGCCTATGTGGACGCTTCAGACATATTACCGGAGAGATTTAGGCGGCATATAATTGAGGAGATACCCTTTAAGGTTAAGGTGGTTTCAGAGCATAAGGCTGATAGAATTTATCCGGTTGTCTCAGCTGCATCGATAATAGCTAAAGTTGAGCGGGATAGGGAAATCGAAAAGCTGAAACGTAAATATGGGGATTTGGGCTCCGGATACGCAACGGATCCGAAAACCATACTTTTTCTGAGGGATTGGATTAGAAAGTATGGTGAATACCCAGATTTTGTTCGCAAATCTTGGAAGACAGCAAAAAGGATGCTGCAGGAGGAAAAACAAAGGAGACTTCCAGTTTAGATTTAAGGGAATGTTATACAAAAATAAAAGGTGGAGTTTTATAAATAATATATTGATTGCTCATGGAGCCAACTGTTAATGAAGATGACGTAGTTAAGTTTTTGCTTGAATGCGGTGGAGAGGCAACCTTAGAGGAGATTTCATCAGCTCTAAAAATTCCGAAGTACGGTCCAAACTCAGCTTACGCGATACTATATTCGCTTAAGTCAAAGAATGTTGTTGAGAGGAGGGGTAGTAGGTGGGCCCTAATTGAACATGAGGCTTCTCAGGGGGAATTTGGGTCAACAGTTGCGGGCGGGAAGTCAAGCATTGAGGAATCTGTGGGGGAGTTAACAAAAATCTTAAAAGAGAAGATTGTGAGACAAAAGAGGCGGATTGAGGCGATAGAAGCGAAAACAGAGGTTGAGGACAGAAGCGAAGTTAAGGAGACTTATTTTCTAAAACCGGATAGATCATATGAGAATTTTAAAAGTCTTGAAAGCCTCCAAACTGGAACCTTCCTAGATGCTGTTTTCCTCGGATTTAACGGTGAACCCTTAGGCGGGATACCGGTCTCCGGACAATTCATGATTATTGGACCTTTAGGTGCTGGCAAAAGCCTCTTTGTCAGTGAGATTGCGCTTAGAACATCTTATTCTGGGCTTAAGGTTCTTTACATTATTTTAGATGATGTTTGGAAGACCAAAGCTCAAACGTTTGATCTTCAATCACGTATGAGGCTTAGAGCTGAAGCCCTCAGCTTAAACTGGGATTACGTGAGTGATAACCTCTATGTGCTTAACCCTGATGAGCTTAATGAGGACTTCATTGAGAAATATAGGCGATTGATCGACGACGAAAATATAGAGCTTATAATATTGGATTCCATAAATAGTTTTGAGAGATTGGGAAGACCTGAGAAAGCAGGCGAAATATTAGATGAAATCATTAGGGACAACAGAAAACGTGGTGTTACAGGGCTTTTCACCATGCATGTGAACCTTAGACATGAGGAGTCGTGGATGCAGATAGAGGGAAGGACCCGCAATCGTTTGCTGTACGCTGTGGATGGGGT
>CAZOWB010000060.1:0-6933 GCA_964583315.1 uncultured Candidatus Bathyarchaeia archaeon
AGAACATGATGTTTGGACATGTAGAAAATGTGGTTTAAAAGGTAAGGGTTCGGCGCCAAGTAGATGCCCCAATTGCGGCAATGGAAGCTTCGAAGAGAAGACTTGGCCCTGCGAAATATGTTTAGAGGCAGCGAGGGTGGAAACAATGAAGCTCATAGACATGTTAACAGAGGACTTGGGCTTCTCAATCAAGAATATAAAATGCTCATTTAGCGGACATAGAGGCTATCACATTCAAGTAGATAATGAAGATGTTCTTAAGCTAGATTCAATCGCTAGAAAAGAGATTGTTGATTATGTAACTGGAACGGGAATAGACGCAGTTTTCCACGGGCTCGAAGAAGTTGGTAGCGGTAGAACAAGAATGCTCGTAGGACCGAATCTGGATGACCCTGGCTGGCGTGGGCGCGCAGCTAGAGGAACCTACGAGTTTCTGTTAACTGCATCTGCCAGAGACCTAAAAAAATTAGGTCTAAACAGAAGGGTTATTGAAGAGCTAATCGCAAATAGAGACATGATGCTTAAGAGCTGGAAGACAAGGGGACCGTGGAACATGATTAAAGGTTTAGGATTGGAAGGCTGGAGAAAGATAATCAATCACGGCATAAAACTTCAATCGGCTAAAATCGACACCGTTGTTACAGTGGACATTCACCGCCTAATACGGTTACCGGGAACCCTACATGGGAAAACAGGTTTACTCAAGATTTCCTTCCCAACAAACGAAATTGAAAGCTTCGATCCGCTTAAGGAATCAGTTGCTTTCAGAGAGGGGGAGGCTAAAATATATGTGGAGGAAGCCCCAAAATTTAGACTGGGGGAAGAAGTTTTTGGCCCCTTCAAAAACCAGACAGTTAACCTCCCCATCTCAGCGGCGCTCTTCCTCCTATGTAAGAATGCTGGTAGGGTGGTAAACCAGAGTGTATGATGAGCTCTTTGAAGCTTGGAGAAAGGAAAAAGAAACATCGGATCTCCAGCGTCTCCCCAAGGACTTCTATGCGAAATTAGCGGATTACATGCGTAGAATCCGCGAAGAAAGACGCATGATGGATGAAGAAAGTATTAGAGGAAAGCTCCTTCGGAGAGAAGAAGAAAACGTAAGAAGAATGATCAGCGACCTAATTCAAACAAGATACAAAAAAATCTCGCAGATAATAGCCAAAAGGGAGATTGCGCCTTTAACCGCACTAACAGAGGAGGAGGAAAACCTATATAATGGATTATCATCTCATGCAGAAACCTATAACACCCTCCTGAAAAATATTTTACAGGGGCGAAAGCCAAAGATCAGACATCCAAAAACTAAGGGTTTCATGGTTGTCCGCATACTTAAGGAAATACCGCAAATCGTTGGTTCAGACATGAAAACCTACGGACCATTTAAACCGGAAGATGTAGCTGCTCTGCCCGAAGAAAACGCTAAGGCACTGATAAAGCAGGGAGCCGCAACGGAAGTAGACGTTCACTAGAGTTTAATTGCTAAGTTTAATAGTTGCTTTTTTAAGTTTCCTAGCGGTTTCCCTTAATTTCATTAGCATTCTATCCCTATTGTTAAGGTTCCTCTCTATAACTTCAATGAATTTGCTTCCAACTATGACGCCATCCACTCCAGTAGATATGATGCTCCTTACATGCTCGGGTTTTGAAATTCCGAAGCCCACGGCTAAACGTGTTTTCCCTACAGCTATGGATAAAGCCCTTTTAATGAATCTAATACTCTCCTCTCTAAGTTTGTCTCTAGCACCGGTAACGCCGAAAACAGATACTAGATATAGAAATCCAGAAGAATACTCCGCTATCCTTTTAAGCCGCTCATTTGATGTTGATGGCGCCGCAAGAAAGATGGTATCAATATTATATTTGTCAGCGGTTACCTTATACTCGGATGCCTCTTCTACGGGTAAATCTGGCACTATCACGCCGCTAACTCTATTCTTCTTGGCGAATCTGAAGAATTTTTCCAGTCCCATTCTATAAATTATATTATAATAGGTTAGTATCAAAACAGGAATACTATATTTCATAGCTATTCTCCCAGCTAACTCTAAGACTCCGTGTGGTTTCATGCCTGATTTCAGCGCTCTAAGCGTGGCTCTTTGGATTACGGGTCCATCAGCTATTGGATCCGAAAAAGGTATGCCGAGCTCAAGCATGTCGATTCCCCCATTAATCAAGGCGTCAACTACCTCCAGTGTATACTCCACTGTTGGATACCCGCAGGTTACATATCCTATTAATGCTCCTTCATTCCGATTTTCCAGATCCCTAAATTTCGCCTCTATAGCCCTCATACCCTAACACCTAAATACTTCGCAACAACCTCAACATCTTTGTCTCCTCTGCCAGATAATGTAACAACTATTATGTCATCTCTGCTTAGGTTTGGCGCTATTTTCATTGCGTAAGCTAACGCATGGGAAGGTTCTAGAGCCGGAATTATCCCCTCCGTCCTGGAAAGCTCAGTGAAAGCTTTCACAGCTTCGTCATCTCTCACCGCAACGTACTTGGCACGTTTAATTTCCTTCAAGAATGAATGTTCAGGGCCAACTCCCGGATAATCTAGGCCGGCGGAGATGCTATGCGTTGTTTTTATTTGCCCCTCCTCATCCTGTAGGATGTAGGTTAGCATGCCATGGAAGACTCCCTCAAAGCCAGCGCATAGGGAAGCTGCGTGCTTACCGGTCTCTAAACCGCTACCGGCTGCCTCAACCCCATACATCTTAACATTCAGATCGTCTAGGAATGGATAGAATGTCCCCATAGCGTTACTTCCTCCGCCCACACAAGCAATTAAAATATCTGGGTTCCTTCCTTCTCTCTCGATTATTTGCTCCCTTATCTCCCTTCCTATGACGCTTTGGAAATCCCTAACAATCATTGGGTATGGATGCGGACCGACAACTGATCCAATCAAATAATATGTTGTTTGGACGTTTGTAACCCAATCTCTCAGCGCCTCATTAATCGCATCTTTAAGAGTTTTTGAACCGGATTCAACAGGGTGAACCCTAGCGCCTAAAAGCTCCATCCTAAAAACATTCAATCTCTGACGTTGCATGTCTTCGGTTCCCATGTAGATTTCAGCATTTAAACCCAGAGCCGCGCAAGCCATTGCAGTTGCAACCCCATGTTGCCCGGCGCCAGTTTCAGCTATAACCCTTTTTTTACCCATTTTCTTGGCGAGAAGGGCCTGGCCAATAGTGTTATTTATTTTATGTGCGCCTCCATGAGCTAGGTCTTCACGCTTCAAATAGATTTTTGCACCGCCCAATTTTTTGGTTAGGTTCTCAGCGTAATATAGTGGTGTCGGTCTACCAGCAAATTCTGAAAGATAATATTTTAGTTGTCTCTGAAAGTCCTCATCTAATCTAGCCTCCTCATAAGCTTCCTCGAGCTGTAGAAGCGCCGACATAAGGGTTTCTGGAACAAATCTCCCACCGAATCTTCCATACTTCCCATTCACTGGGTTTTCGCTTAGCTTAGACATGACTCAACCCTCCTAACCTCCCTAATAAATGAAATAATTTTAGTTCTATCCTTAATTCCTGGCCTGCGCTCAACACCAGATGAAACATCAACGGCGAACGGTTTAACCAGAAGTATGGCCTCCCCAACATTCTCCGGTTTCAATCCGCCAGCCAGAATTAAAGGTTTAGGCTCTATCATCCCCCTTAATTTTCTGCTCAAAACCCAGTTATGTGTAACTCCAGTTCCACCATACTTGCCTGGAACATGCGAATCAACTAGAATTGCATCAAAAAATTCAGCTTCCGCTAAGGCTTCCTTCAAAGATTCCTCCGAAACAATATTGACAGCTCTTATAATTGGTATTTGATCTAAAATTTCATGCATCTGCTTTCCAGCCGATGATCCGCCATGAACTTGGATGGCATCCGGCCTCAATTCATCATAGATCCTGAGAACATGATCCACACCCCTAAAAACTGTGACGGCAATTTTCTTAACTAGTATAGGGGTTTCCTTCATGAGTTTTTTAGCCCTGTCTATAGGAAGATTTCTAGGTGACTGCGGCACGTCGACAACGAAGCCTAGTGCGTCAGCCCCAGCCTCAACAGCGGCATGTAGATCCTCTAGTCTAGTTATGCCGCAGATCTTAACTCTAACTCTCCTCATAGGAACCAACCAGCCGTGCAACAATATCCTTAATTCCGCCAGAAGTCATTATTGCTGACCCGATTAGAAAGGCGTCGACTCCACAATCCCTCAGAAACCGAATATCATCTGGGGTTCTCACTCCACTTTCGCTGACAACAAGTTTATCCCCAATATCAGATTTCGTAAACTTTCCGAGAATTCTCTTTGTTGTTTTAATGTCAACTTTGAGGGTTCTTAAATCTCGATTGTTTATTCCAATTAAATCAGCGTCTGTTAATATAGCTTCCTCAAACTCCCTAACATTATGGGTTTCCAGCAAAACTTCAAGCCCCCTGCTATGCGAATAACTTATCATTTCATGTAAATCTGCATCACAGTATCCGCGCTCAAATAAACTTTTTATCAAAAGCACAGCGTCTGCGCCCAATTTATAGGCGGCATCGATTTGCTGCCTACTTATGATAATGTCCTTCATCAGCAAGGGAATGTTAACGGATTCACGTGCCTCAATTAATGCCTCTAGAGAGCCAGAAAAATATTTCGGTTCAGTTAAAACAGATATTCCGACGGCCCCAGCTTCAGCCATCTCCTTTGAGATCAACTTAACGTTCCCTTTATTTCTCAGGACGCCGAGAGAGGGAGAAGAAAATTTAATCTCTGATATAACCGCGGCTTTCTTACACTCTAATATAGATTTTCTTAAACTTCGCTTTCCCCTATTCCATACCCTAACATTAACTCTATAGTATCCATTTTCTAGGTTCTTTCTGGCTGTTATAGCTAGTAAATCTAAGAAGTCATGCATACTTCTTCTCCAGCTCCTCTAATACTGACAAGTCGCCTCCATAAGCCTTAATTAGTTTCCTGAGTTTCTTGTAGGCTGATCCGCTCTTAATGGACTCTAAGGCCAATTCAACACCATATTTAAAATCGTCCGCCTTTCCACCGACCACAAGAGCAGCTGAAGAATTAACTAAAACCATATCCAGCTTTGGGTCGCCGATTTTTGGGTCACAGTAAAGGAGCCTAAAGAATGTTTCAGCTATATCCTTTGGGCTCCGCGCAATTATATCTTTCAGCCTAGCTTTCTTTACCCCGAAGTCCTCGGGGGTTAACTCAAATGTTTTGACTTCATTATCTTTAAGCCACGCCACCATCGTCCTGCCAATTACAGATATTTCATCAAGTCCGTTAACTCCATGAACAACCATAGCTTCTTCGCATCCAAGCTTTCTTAATACATGTGCTAAGGGCTCAATCCACCTTGCATCGAAGACTCCGAGTAACTGCGCTCTAACTTCCGCCGGATTAGTGATTGGACCCAAAAGATTGAACACTGTTCTTATGGCTATTTCTCTACGTGGGCCAATAGCATATTTCATCGCCGGATGGAACTTTGGGGCAAACATGAAACCTATACCCTCCTCCTCAATAGCTCTCTTAACGATCTCCCTCTCAACATTAAGGTTTAATCCGAGGCGCTCGAGCAAGTCGGCGCTCCCAAGCTTGCTCGTCACAGAGCGGTTTCCATGCTTAGCAACTGTCACTCCGGCTCCGGCTGCCACAAACGCCGTCAATGTGCTTACGTTAAATGTTTTTATCTTGTCTCCTCCTGTTCCGCAAGTATCTATGGATCTCCCGTTAATGTTCGGCTTAATCGCATAGCAGAATTCCCTCATAACCGATGCGAAAGCAGATATTTCCTCAATAGTTTCCCCCTTCATTCTCAGAGCAGTTAATAGGGCAGCTATCTGAGCTGATGTAGCTCTGCCAGTCATTATCTCCCTCATTACTTCACTTGCCTCTCGAAATGTTAGATTCCGCCTATCAACAACCTTATTTATGGCCTCCCTAATCATGGAAACCCAACTCCATCAAGAAAATTCTTTATAATTTTTTTACCCTCAGATGTCAAGATTGACTCGGGATGAAACTGTAATCCCTCTATTGGATAGCGAATGTGCCGCACACCCATGATTTCTCCATCATCAAGCGATCTTGCAGTAATCTTCAAGCATGAAGGAATAGATCCATCATCCCCCACAAGCGAATGATATCTTGTTGCCCTAAAGGGATTTTTAATCCCCTTAAAAACTCCAAGCCCATCGTGGGCTATCATACTTGTCTTTCCATGCATAATCTTCTTAGCGGGAACTATTCTGCCACCGAAAACAGATATTATTCCCTGATGTCCAAGGCAGACCCCTAATGTCGGCACCTTTCTACTTAAAGTCCTCAAAATATCAGAGCATACACCAAAATATCTTCTTTTAGCCGGATTTCCCGGTCCCGGAGAAATGACTATTCTATCGGGATTAATCTCTATTGCCCTTTTAAGCGTGATTCCATCATTTCTATAAACGACTGGTTCTCCACCTAACTCGCCAATATACTGAACTAGATTATACACAAATGAATCATAGTTGTCTATAACGAGAACTTTCATCCTAAATCACCTGCCTCTTCAAGAGCCTTAATCAGGGCTTTAGCCTTAAATTCGGTTTCAAGCCACTCCTTTTCAGGAGTGGAGTCAGCAACTATTCCGCTGCCAACCTGTATGTGGAATCTTCCATCCTTTGCAAATAGGGTCCTTATTGTAATTGCGAAATCCATGTTCCCATTATAGGAGAAATATCCGACGGCTCCAGCATAAGGCCCTCTGCGAACGCCCTCTAATTCATCAATTATCTCCATAGCCCTGACTTTCGGGGCTCCGGAAACTGTGCCGGCTGGAAAGACGGCTCTGAAAGCATCAAATAGATCGCAGCTATCCTTTAATTCGCCCACAACTTTCGAGACTATATGCTGAACATGACT